>CAIMKO010000182.1 GCA_903841915.1 uncultured Chitinophagaceae bacterium
AATATGTATTTAAACAAACTTCCAAGTACCGGCTCATTTTTAGCTGTTTCTGTTTCAGAAGAACTAGCATCTGCATTATTAGGAAGAACATCTAAATTATCTTCTGCTCAATTAAAAGAAACTGCAAAAGGATCTTATGTTTCTGAAATTAAAGTGAATGCAACTAAAACAACGACCGATCTGCAAAGCAGCAATGTATTGGGCATGTTGCCGGGAACTGACAAAGCTGATGAGTATGTTTTCTTAACGGGCCATTACGATCATTTAGGCAAACGCGGTGATGTGATCTATTATGGTGCTGATGATGATGGCTCAGGTACTACATCGGTGCTGCAAATGGCAGAAGCTTTCAGTGCTGCAGCCAAAAAGGGTTACAAGCCAAGGAGAACAATCATTTTCATGACAGTAAGCGGCGAAGAAAAAGGTTTATGGGGTTCTCAGTATTATTCAGAACATCCGATCTATCCTTTGGACAAAACAAGTGTTGATCTGAATACAGATATGGACGGTAGAGTAGACACAGAAAGAAAGACACCGGATACTTTAAATTATATCTATGTGATCGGTCATGATAAATTAAGCAGCGAATTGCCTGTTATCAATGAAGGCGCAAATAATAAATACACCAAGCTAACATTGGATTACAGATTTGATGATCCCAAAGATCCAAACATGATCTATTACCGCAGTGATCATTATAATTTTGCCCGCAAAGGTGTTCCTGTTTTATTTTTCTATGATGGAATGCTGAAAGCAGATTATCATCAACCTTCAGATACCGTTGATAAGATCAATTTCGATCTGATGGCAAAAAGAGCACAGTTAGTATTTTACACCGGATGGGAAATGGCGAACAGAGACAATATGTTGAAACGCGATACACCATTAAATATGCCGTCAAGATAACCCTCTAAATAGTTTTCTTTAAAAGAACCATCGTTTTATGATGGTTCTTTTTTTATGCCCCAAACTTATCAAAGGGTTTTTCATTTATTGTTTAATCAACTGCTATAAATAACTTCGCTGCTTAAATTGCTCATATGAAATTCATGCCAAGCTTTGCTGTTGCATTTTTGATGCTGATCATTTTTCAGGCAAATGCAAGTTCTACTATTACTGTAAATTCTCCCAATCAGATCGTACAGTTGAAACTGGCAACAGAACCCGATGGTTCTGTCTGGTACAGTGTTTCACGAAAAGATAAAGCTGTGATACTTCCCTCTACTTTCAGCTTTAAACTAAGTAAACCACAGACTGTATTAAATCAATTCAACATCATAGCAATTGATTCATCAGTTGTAAATGATACATGGCAACCTGTTTGGGGTGAATTGAAAAACATTCATAACAATTACAAACAACTGTCTTTGACCTTGACCGATAAAAACAATTCAGGTATTATCATTAAGCTGGTATTCCGTGTTTTTGACGATGGCGCTGCATTCCGTTATGAATTTCCCGAACAAAAACATTTGAAGCATTTTATCATTGAAGAGGAAGCAACACAATTCAAATTAACAGGCGATCATAAAACTTTTTGGATCCCCGGCGACTATGATAGCAATGAGTTTCTGTACAATACCACAAAACTGAGCGAAGTAGATGCATACAAAGCAGAAAAAGAAGAAACAGCAATCGGTGTTACCTCTCCATTTAGCGCCAATGGGGTACAAACGCCATTGATGATGAAAACAACGGATGGTTTGTATATCAATATCCATGAAGCTGCATTGCTGAATTATTCCGGAATGCAAATATTGATCGATAAGAAAAATCTCACCTTAACTTCTCAACTCGTTCCGGATGCTTATAACAATAAAGCTTATTTGATCACTCCTGCGGTTACTCCATGGAGAACGATCATCGTGAGTGACAAAGCAACGGATATCCTTGCTTCAAAAATGATCCTGAATTTAAATGAGCCTTCAAAAATTAAAGATGTTTCTTTCATCAAACCACAAAAATTTGTAGGTGTTTGGTGGGAGATGTTTAACGGTAAATCCGCATGGGACAGTGCTACGCATCATCATGGTGCAACAACTGCTAACGTAAAAAAATATATTGACTTCGCCTCCAAACACGGCATTGATGGGGTACTCGTGGAAGGATGGAACAGAGGTTGGGAAGACTGGTACGGTCAATGGAAAGAAAATGTTTTTGATTTCATCACACCTTACAGCGATTTTAATATTGATGAATTGACTGCCTATGCAAAAGCAAAAAATGTTCGCATTGTTGCGCACCATGAAACATCGGGATCTGCAACAAACTATGAACGTTATATGGATACCGCCTATCGTTTCATGATCAATCATAATCAGAATACGGTTAAGACAGGTTATGTTGGAAAGATCATTCCGCGTGGCGAACATCATGATGGTCAGTGGATGGTGAACCATTATGTGCGAGTGGCCGAAAAAACAGCTTCATATAAAATAATGCTGGATGCACATGAACCTGTAAGACCAACAGGATTATACAGAACCTATCCCAACTGGATGGCTTGCGAAGCAGGACGTGGTACGGAATTCAACGGATTCAGCCATGGTAATGCACCCGAACATGAGACCATCATGCCTTTTACAAGATGGATGGGCGGACCGATGGATTATACACCGGGCATATTTAAAATGCACCTGACACAATTTGACCCGAATAAAAAAGAAGGCGTGCATACAACACTCACCAAACAATTAGCATTCTATGTGGTTATTTTCAGTCCGATCCAAATGGCTGCCGATATGCCCGAAAATTATGAAGCACATCTGGATGCTTTTAAATTTATTGAAGATGTGGCTGTTGATTGGGATGATACAAAAATACTGGAAGCAGAGCCGGGCGATTATGTAACGATTGCACGTAAAGCAAAAAATACTGACAATTGGTTTATAGGTGGCATAACAGATGAAAATGCAAGAACATCAACGGTTGATCTTAGTTTCCTGGATGCCAATAAAAAGTATGAAGCCACTATTTATCGGGATGCGGAAGATGGACATTACGACAGCAATCCGGAAGTGTATGTAATTGAAAAGAAAACGGTTGACAGCAAAACGATCTTAAAATTAAAAGAAGCAGCAGGCGGTGGCTATGCCATTAGTTTGAAGAAGTTGTAATGAATAGAACACAGATGACACAGATATAACTGATCATCGCAGATTTTTTCTAAGCCCCGTCATTAATGGCGGGGCTTAGTTATTTATAATGCAACAGACTATAAAAAATCAGGGTCTTTTGTTACTGAACCTTTTTTAAGGTTGACCAAATTTCCATGCCCCCATTTTGCGGTGTTTGTATAGTGATAAGAAGTAGTTTGTCTTTGAGTTTGTATATTTTTTGTGCTTCATTTTTTTTATGACGATCTGTGGTTGTAATAGTAGAGCTCTCTTCATCAACTATGTAAGAGATTTTATAATCTGAAGCAGGCCCCTGCCCATAATAAATCTCTCCTGTTCCATCCTCATTGAACTGATAAAACATCTGTCTCATTATTTCAAAAGCTGGCCTCATGCTTTTCGTTGCAGAATCTATTGATATGTTTGCTTTCGAAAGATTCGCTTTTCCGGAATCGCCCATTATGATAGAATCTTTATCAAGATCGTAAGTAACAATATTTTTAAATTCTTCTACCGCTAAAACCCATTTACCAATAATATCAGATTTTTTGATTTTGGTTTGAGCATTGATCTGAAAGGATAACAAAATCAACGAAAGAAAGAAAGCGATTTTTTTCATGATTGTCATTTGAAAGAACAATTTCAAAATATTTTATTCAACAGCTTGCAACAAAAAAGACCCTGAAAAAAATCAGAGTCTTTTATTTATCTCATTTGCAAATTTGCACATCAAATAATTTGCACATTCGCATTACCATCCCAAGATCCACGCAAACATTAACGGCGCAACGATCGTTGCATCACTTTCTACAATGAATTTTGGTGTATGGATATCTAATTTACCCCAGGTAATTTTTTCGTTTGGAACAGCCCCACTATAAGAACCGTAAGAGGTTGTGCTGTCACTAATTTGGCAGAAATAACTCCAGAAAGGAACGTCATGCCATTCCAGATCCTGATACATCATCGGCACCACACAAATTGGGAAATCGCCTGCAATACCGCCACCGATCTGGAAGAATCCAACACCTTTGCCGCCACTGTTGGCACGATACCATTCGGTTAAATAGATCATGTATTCAATACCGCTTTTTACGGTACTTGCTTTTAATTCGCCCTTGATCACATAACTCGCAAAAATATTTCCGGTAGTACTGTCTTCCCATCCCGGAACGATGATCGGAATATTTTTTTCGGCAGCCGCTAATATCCAGCTGTCTTTCGGATCAATTTCATAATACTGTTCCAGTTCTTTGCTCAGCACCACTTTGTATAAAAACTCATGTGGCAAATATCTTTCACCTTTTGCTTCGGCATCTTTCCACTGTTTCACCAAATGTTTTTGCAGGCGGCGGAACGCTTCTTCCTCGGGAATACAGGTATCGGTAACACGATTGTAATGATGCTCTAAGAGGTCCCATTCGTCCTGTGGGGTCAGATCACGATAATGAGGGACCCTTTTATAATGAGAATGAGCAACAAGGTTCATCACATCTTCTTCCAGGTTGGCACCGGTACAGCTGATAATATCCACTTTCCCCTGACGGATCATTTCAGCAAAAGAGATCCCTAATTCGGCGGTGCTCATGGCACCGGCCAGTGTGACCATCATTTTGCCGCCTTCCAGCAAATGTGTTTCATAGCCTTTTGCCGCATCCATCAGGGCTGCAGCGTTGAAATGGCGGTAATGGTGTTCGATAAACTGAGAAACGGGTCCTTTACTCATAACTTGCTTTTAGTGGCGCAAAAGTAATTTTTTTGCGTCGGTTTTACGAGAAATAAAGAGTTAAGCTTTTATCAGTTGGAAATTATAGTTTTAATTTGCAAACCCGCAATGAAGAAACTCATCAGCATATTGATCCCCGTTTTTAATGAAGAGGGGAATGTACCTGCCATTACGGAAGCGATTCGTACAGTTTTTGAAAATATCCATTTCGATTATGAGATCGTTTTTGTGAATGACGGCAGCGCCGATAATAGTTTGGCCATTATTAAAGAGATTGCAATTACACAAAACAATATCTTCTATATTTCATTTTCAAGAAATTTTGGTAAGGACAATGCATTATTGGCCGGATTTAAATACTGTAAGGGCGATGCGATCATAACGATCGATGCCGACATGCAGCATCCACCCGAAATGATCCCCGGTATGCTGCAATTATGGGAAGAAGGAAATGATGTGGTGTATACCTATCGTTCCGACAGAAATCAACACGCCAGTAATTTTAATCAGTTCACCTCAAGAATGTTTTATAAAGTGATCAATAATCTTTCTGATGTTGATCTGGAAGATGGTATTGCCGATTATCGCCTATTGGATAAATCTGTGGTGGGTGTATTTAATAATTTACATGAAGACAGGCCTTTTTTTCGCGGTTTGATAAAATGGGTTGGATTTCAGCAAAAAGGCATTCCTTACATGCCCAAACCAAGAGTTACCGGCGAAACTAAATACAGCGCTAAAGCATTGGTCAGATTGGCATTGCAGGGGATTACATCTTTCAGTGTAAAACCACTGACCATTGCGATCTATCTGGGACTGACCTTTTCGTTATTATCTACTTTATATATTCCTTATGTATTGATCAGTTTGTATAAAGGATATGCTATATCGGGATGGACGTCGATCATCGTTACCATTGCTTTTTTTGGCGGTTTGCAATTAATGATATTGGGAATACTGGGAATTTATCTGGGAAAATTATTCATGCAAAGCAAACAGCGGCCACACTTCATCATTAAAGAAACCAATCTTTACTAAACTTAGGTGCGTACCATTAATATGAGCGAAAACAAAACAAAGAAATGGTTTAGTTCAGGTGCTTTCTTGCACGATAAAACCTTAGCGCTTGTTTTATGGTTTGGTTTAGCTTTCATTGCTGTGCTGCTTGATTTTCTTCATGGGATGACCAATAACTACATCATCTTTAAATATGTGTACATACATACCCTGCAACACACAAATCTTTATTTGGAATATCCGCAGCAGTATGTTGATGTAAATTTATATGGTCCAGTTTTCAGTATGGTGATCGCACCATTTACATTATTGCCCGATTGGTTGGGAATTATTTTCTGGGGAATGTTTAATACGGCTATTTTATATGTAGCGATCCGAAAATTACCCATTGAAGCAAAATGGCAATACGCGATCCTTATTTTAAGTGCACACGAAATGATGAATGCCGCATCCTGGCTGCAAAGTAACCCCCTGATCGTTGCCTGTATCATTCTTGGATTTGTATTCATTCATGAAGGGAAAAATATCTGGGCATTATTTTTTATTATGCTGGCCACATTTGTTAAGCTCTATGGCATTGTTGGATTTGCTTTCTTCTTTTTTAGCAAGGATAAATTGAATTTTATTAAATGGGCCTTTATTTGGGGTGCCGTATTTTTTGTCTTGCCCATGCTGCTGGCACCACCATCCTTTGTGATGCAATCATATCATGACTGGTATGCTGCACTTACTTTTAAAGCCGCAAAAAATGTCAGGCTGGATATTCACAATGATTATCAGGATATTTCTGTGATGGGAATGATCAGAAGAATATTCAATTACCCCGAGTTTAAAAATATCTATATCACCATTCCTGCAATGCTCATATTCGGATTGCAATATTTGCGTTATAACTATTTTTCTGATCTACGATTCCGACTCTATCTTTTGTGCTCTGTGCTGATCACAACAGTGATCTTTACTACCAGTGCAGAATCCCCAACTTATATCATTGCATTTCCTGCGGTGTGTATCTGGTATGTATTGCAGCAGCACACTAAAATGATCAATGCTGTATTTATTTTTGCGCTTTTACTAACGAGTTTTTCTTATTCAGATATTTTTACGCCGTATGTCCGTGACCATATTATCAGGCCTTATTCCTTAAAAGCATTGCCTTGTTTTGTGTTGTGGATATTGATCGCCTGGCAGATCTTTTCAAAACAATTTTTGTCTGTTGACCGTACATTAATCTTAGAGAAAGCAGCATAAATTCATTGCATGAAGCAAGCCGAGCGATTTATCATATTGAGTTTTGATGTGGAGGAATTTGACCTTCCTCTGGAATATGGAGAAAATATTTCTGCAGAGGAACAATTCATGATTGGTAATGCCGGAACTGAAAGCATTGCTACAATACTGGACCAACACGAAATAAACTGCAGCCTTTTTACCACCGCTAATTATGCGATGCATTTTCCGCAACAGATAAAAGCATTGGCAAAGCAGCATGAAATCGCTTCGCATACATTTTATCATTCATCGTTTCAAAACGAAGATCTCTTAGCATCAAAATTAAAGCTCGAAGAAATTTCAGGAACAACGGTATCCGGTTTGCGAATGCCAAGGATGCGGAAAATTGAAATGGAAGAAGTGAAAAAGGCAGGATATATATACGATTCGTCCATTAACCCAACTTTTTTGCCAGGGAGATATAACAATCTTCATCTGCCCCGAACATTATATAAAGAAGAGGATATTTTTCGCTTGCCCACGTCGGTCACTCCCCATTTACGCATTCCTTTATTCTGGCTGGCATTTAAGAACCTTCCATACTTTGTTTTTAAACAAATGGCTATTCAAACTTTGCGGAATGATGGCTGCCTCAGTCTGTATTTCCATCCATGGGAATTTATTGACATTAATCAATATAAAATACCCGGCTACACCAAAAGACTATGCGGCATCGCTCTTCAGCAAAGAATGCATCAGTTAATTAAAGATCTGAAAAAAGAAGGCCAATTCATTACAGCCCAAACCTATATCAATGAGAAAAGCCCTCTTATACAATAAAAGGGCTTCATGATCGGAATGGTTTATTCTCTATTTCAGTTTTTGTTGAAATTCACTCACTTCCCCGGATAATGAGACCTGAAGTACCACTAGTTGTGAAGATTTTTCAAAAGAAACAAAATAATTCTTTTCCCCTTCTGCATTTATGTATTCAATACATTCTTTCAGTTTGTAGGGAGGATAAGGATATTTTTCTGCAATATTTGCGATTGCCTTTTTAGGCAATTTGGCAAAATTAAATTCGCGTGAAGTACCGATCAGATCCCCATCACCGCTGTAAAATGCATCAGTTACTTTTTCGTCATACACAAAGGATGCTTTTATAAAATTGGAACTGATCTTCCAGTTTACATTTTCCGCTCCTTTAAACTCGTTGCTGAAATTGTTCAATACTTTGCTGTTAACTGCAGATGTATTTGGATCTGCGAAGGCACTTGTTCCGATTGCTACCGCGATAAGCGCTGTGATAAATAACTTTTTCATGGTTTTAAATTTTAAAGTTTGTTATAAAAGTTTTTTTGTTTGTCTGTTTTGATTTGACATGTCAAAAGTAGAGGCACATGAAAATGAAACGAAGTTGATGTTGATTAGTTACAGCCTATTTCTGCGGAATTGGATGAACGGTGTTAATGCCCATGTTAATGCAGGTTAATAGAATCCTGAAATGCTTTACAGCAAAGGGGTTTAAAAAATTTGAATGAATTGTTTCGAAATCCTGTTCTGTGTGATTAAAGTGTAAAAGCAATGTTAACAAGAGGGATGAATGGCAGAGAGGAAAATAAATTTGGACAATTAAAATAGTATTTAGACATTTGTCTAAATATATAAATACCCGATTCTGTGAATATTCTCTTTAAAGCACTGAATGATACAACCAGAAGAAGCATTTTGGAAATGCTGAAGGAAAAAGATATGACAGCCGGCGATATTGCTGATCAATTCAATATCAGCAAACCCAGTATCTCACATCATTTGGACCTGTTGAAACAGGCGGGGTTGGTGGTTGCTGTGAAAGAGGGGCAATTCATTTTATATTCGATCAATACAACCGTCATGGATGAAATGTTGAAATGGATGATGCAATTTTCACCCAAAACAAAAAAGAAATAAACATGAAAAAACCAAACCTAACAGATTTTGCAGCCATTATAATTTGGCTTATTCCTATTTTATATTTGATATATATATTTCCCTCTCTACCCAAATTAGTTCCACTGAAATTTGATGCAGAAGGCAATCCTATAAGATTTGGTACACAGAATGAATTTTTGTGGACGCAAGTGTTAATTCAAGGAATAGCAGTATTTGCATATTTACTGTTAAAATTTTTGCCAAGTATTGATCCGAAAAAAAATGCAAAATATTCTTCAGCTAGTTTTAAGAAAATTGCATTAGCTGTTATCTTTTTTGTATCAGCAATTAACATAGTAGTTATTTATGCAGTTACTAATCATACTGTAAAAATTAATTTTATTTTATTCCCCTTAATCGGAATTCTATTTGCATTTTTGGGTAACCTGATGCACAGTATTAAACCAAACTATTTTGTTGGCATTAGAACCCCATGGACCTTAGAGGATCCAGATACATGGAGAGCAACGCATCAATTAGGCGGGAAACTTTGGTTCTTTGGAGGAATAGCAATAACCATTGCAACATTGTTTCTTCCGGCTAAAATTGGCTTCTTCTTTTTTATAACTATTATAATTATCATTTCATTAGTTCCGGTTATTTACTCGTTCATCTATTTTAAAAATCATAAAAAGTAATATGAAAAAATCATTTGCATTTATTATAGCCACATTCATCTTTTCTTCTCTTACAGCGCAAAACGTTTCAACAGAAAAAACTGTTTCTATCAATATCCGAGGCGTTGCGATTGAAGGAACTTTATTAGCAAGTTCCAACAGTCAAAAATTGGTCATCATCATTGCCGGTTCCGGACCAACCGATCGAAATGGCAATAGCACCGCAGGAATTAATTGCAATACCTACAAAATGCTGGCTGATGAGTTGGCGAAAAATAATATCGCCAGTTTTCGGTACGATAAAAGAGCCATTGCTAAAAGTGCGATCAAAAATTTTAAGGAAAGCGATCTGACTTTTGACGATTATGTTAATGACGCCATTGCCATTTACCAATACATGAAAGATTCGTCAGGGTTCATGAATATATATTTTGCCGGACACAGCGAAGGTTCTTTATTAGGAATGCTTGCATCAGCGCAAACAAAAACGAAAGGCTATATTTCTATTGCAGGTGCGGGAAGACCTATTGATGTAATTCTGACAGAGCAAATCAGCAAACAGTCCCCTATCATTGGAAAGCAAATAGATTCGATGCTGCAAGTATTAAAAACAAAAAACAAATTAGATACAGTTCCGCCATATTTATTGTCTCTTTTAAGACCAAGCATTCAGCCGTACATGGTTTCCTGGATGAAATATGATCCGACCCTTGAAATTAAAAAATTAAAATGCCCCATACTGATCGTTCAAGGGACTTGTGATATTCAGGTTAAAGTTAATGACGCAGAATATTTATCTAAGGCCAATACAAAAGCAAAACTAGATATCATTGAAGGAATGACACATGTATTGAAAGATGCAGAAGCCAATTGCAACGACAAAAACCTTAAGACTTATCACGATCCTTCTTTACCGTTAAATGCACAGTTTGTAAAAGATATCATTAGTTTTATACAAACGAATTAGTGAATGAATTATCTCGCCCATGCTTATCTATCATTTGGACAAGAGGAAATTTTGCTGGGCAATATGATCAGTGATTTTGTAAAAGGGAAAAAGAAATTCGATTATTCATCCGGGATACAAAAAGGAATTGCATTGCATCGGTCCATTGATGCATTTACTGATACGCATCAAGCAACACATGACGCCAAACAATATTTCAGGCCTGCCGTGGGTTTATATGCCGGTGCATTCATGGATGTTGTTTACGACCATTTTCTGGCGAATGACAGAAATGAATTTACTGATGACAATGCCTTGCTATTATTTACGCAAAATACCTATGCTTCACTGGAAAAGAATTTTGCTGTTTTTCCGGAACGATTCCAAGCCATGTTTCCGCACATGAAACAACATAATTGGTTATATAATTATCAGTTTAATTTTGGAATGGAAAAAAGTTTTGGCGGCTTGGCAAGAAGAGCAAAGTATTTAAACGATAGTATGCAAGTATTTGAAATTTTCGAAAAGGAATACGACTATTTTAAAAATTATTACAAAGCCTTTTTCCCTGAATTAAAAAAATATACGCAAGAACAGTTGCAGCAAATACTTGCTGCGTAAATGTTTGCACTACAAGCTTAACATGCAACGAAATTGAATTGCCGCTAATTACAAAATCATTATTCACAATTTCAAGGGATTAATTTTAAAAACGCATCTTTGCGCTATTAAAAATAACAACATGAAGCTTGCTACTAAATTCATACACGCAGGAGTGGAGCCTGATCCAACAACAGGTGCCATCATGACACCTATATTTCAAACATCTACGTATGTGCAATCTGCCCCCGGTGTTCATAAAGGATATGATTATTCTCGTGCAGGCAATCCAACTCGAACAGCTTTGGATAATGCAGTGGCTGCCATTGAAAACGGAAAGCATTGTTTAACATTCAGCAGCGGCGTGGCGGCAACTGATGCCGTGATCAAATTATTAGCACCCGGCGATGAAGTGATCGCTGCCAACGATATGTATGGCGGTACATTCAGAATATTCACTAAAATATTTTCAAAGTTTGGAATTGTATTTCATTTTATAAATATGCAGGATGCGGATAATATCAGATCTGTGATCAATGCAAAAACAAAACTGATCTGGACCGAAACGCCAACCAATCCATTGATCAATATCACTGATATTGCGGCTGTATCTGCCATTGCAAAGGCGAATAAGATCCTGCTTTGTGTTGACAACACATTTGCATCTCCTTATTTGCAAAATCCTTTGGATCTCGGTGCAGATATCGTGATGCATTCTTCTACAAAATACTTGGGCGGGCATAGTGATGTGATACAGGGTTGTTTAATTATGAACGATGCTGATTTGCATGAGCAATTATTCTTTATTCAAAAAAGCTGCGGCGCAGTTCCCGGTCCGCAGGATTGTTTTTTAGTGTTACGAGGCATCAAAACTTTACATGTTCGTATGCAACGACATTGTGAGAACGGAGAGAAGATCGCTCATTTCTTGCGAAACCATCCTAAGGTTAAAACGGTCTACTGGTGTGGATTTGAAGACCATCCCGGTTATTCGATCGCTAAAAAACAAATGCGTGGCTTTGGAGGGATGATCAGTTTTGTACTGAAAGATGAAAGCGAAGAAAACACGAAACGTGTATTAAGTTCCACACATCTTTTTTCATTGGCAGAAAGTTTGGGTGGTGTGGAAAGTTTGATCAATCATCCGGCAACGATGACGCATGCTTCTATTCCGCGGGAAGAAAGAATTAAAAACGGGTTGAGTGATTCATTGATTCGCTTGAGTGTTGGAATTGAAGATGCAGATGATCTGATCAATGATTTAAATAAAGCAATAGGATAACATGACTGAACTAATAATTGAGATCATCGGTTGGACGGGTTCAATCTTAATATTGACCGCCTACATTTTAAACATGCAACATAAAATATTGGCATCATCGCCATTTTATATTTGGGCAAATTTGATGGGGGGGCTCTGTTTTGTCATCAATACGTATTATCATCATGCTTTTCCTTCCATGGCCTTGAATATTGTTTGGGTATTGATCGCCGTATTTTCTTTACTGAAAGCAAAAAAGACAATAAAAGAATAAATGCTAAAGCTGATATAAATAAAAAGAGCTTGCAATTTGCAAGCTCTTTTTATTTATGATGATGTCAGTAATTAAACCAAACCCTGTGCCAGCATGGCTTCTGCTACTTTTACAAATCCACCAATATTCGCACCACGTACATAATTGATGTATCCGTCTTTATCTTTTCCGTGCTTGATACAGGTTTCATGAATATTCTTCATGATATGCTTCAGTTCTTCATCAACATGCTCTCTTGTCCAATTCAAACGCATGCTGTTTTGCGCCATTTCCAAACCGGATGTGGCAACACCTCCCGCATTGGATGCTTTGCCAGGTGCATATAAGATCTTTTCTTCTAAAAAGTATTCTACAGCTGCCGGTGTGCTTGGCATATTAGCACCTTCAGAAATGCAGATGCAACCATTTTTAACCAATGCTACTGCATCATTATAATCTAATTCATTTTGTGTAGCACAAGGCATGGCGATATCGCATTTTACATGCCATGGAGTTTTACCTGCCACATATTCGCACTTGTATTTTTCGGCATATTCACTGATGCGACCCCTCTTCACATTTTTCAGTTCCATGATAAAGGCAAGCTTTTCTGCATCAATTCCATCCTTATCATAAATATATCCGTTCGAATCGCTTAGGGTAAGCACTTTACCGCCGAGTTGTGTCACTTTTTCACAGGCGTATTGTGCTACATTACCTGAGCCTGAAATAACAACTGTTTTTCCTTTAATAGAATCCTGCCTTGTCTGTAACATATTTTCTGCAAAATAGCTGCAGCCATATCCTGTTGCTTCCGGACGAATCAAACTTCCACCCCATTCTAAACTCTTTCCTGTTAACACTCCGGTAAATTCATTACGGATTCGTTTGTATTGCCCGAATAAGAAACCGATCTCTCTGCCACCCACACCTATATCGCCTGCAGGCACATCTGTTGATGCTCCGATATGACGCTGTAATTCGTTCATAAAGGATTGACAGAATTTCATTATTTCCAGATCTGATTTTCCCTTAGGATCAAAATCAGATCCACCCTTGGCACCACCTAATGGTAAAGTGGTTAAACTATTTTTTAATACTTGTTCGAAGGCTAAAAATTTAAGAATACTTAAATTAACGGATGGATGAAATCTTAATCCGCCCTTGTATGGTCCGATAGAAGAATTCATTTCAATTCTAAATCCGCGATTGATTACAAATTCACCTTTATCGCTGATCCATGGAACTCTGAAAATGATGGTACGTTCCGGTTCTACCATTCTTTCAAGTACGCCAACATATTTGGGATTGTTGTCGATAAAATCATCTAAAGATTCTACTACTTCCTGAACTGCTTGAATAAATTCCGGTTCATTTGGATTCTTTCGATTGACCAGATCCATGAATTGCTGGATGGTCATTCCTGCTTTTTTTTTCTTTTTCATATGCAAAAATTTTCGTTAGGAGAACATCCGATATTAAAATCGGGTGTACAAATTTATTATCTAAAAGCTAACAGTTGTTCGTTTTAGCGTTCTTTATTAGATGATTCTTGTCATGAAAATCAGGCATTTTACAAACCACAGTTTATTCATACCGTAGCGCTTCAATTGGATCAAGCCTTGAAGCCTTTTGTGCAGGATAATATCCAAAAAATACACCGGTAACGGCACACACAACGAAAGATAAAATAACGGATGATTGTGTAACAAGTGTTGGCCAGGCTAGAAAGGTCGTTACAAGCTTTGCAGCGCTTATGCCCAGTATCACACCAATGATCCCTCCGGTGATACTGATCAGAGTTGCTTCTGTTAAGAACTGTAAAAGTATATCAACACCTCTGGCACCGATGGCCATTCGCAAACCAATTTCTTTGGTGCGTTCTGTTACAGAAACATACATGATGTTCATGATGCCGATACCACCCACCAATAATGAGATCGCTGCAATGGCTGTTAATAACACGGTCAATAATTGACTGGTAGAGCTCATGGTGCTGATCAGCTCTGCTTGTGTACGCACAGTAAAATCATCCTCCTCTGTATATTTTAATTTATGATTGGCACGAAGAATAACTTTTACTTCTTTGGTAGCAGTATCAGAACTTTTTTCATCAGTGGCAGCTGCATAAATATTTTGTAACCAGGTTATGGCCATGATTCTTTTCTGTACGGTTGTATAAGGGGCCAGTATCATATCATCCTGATCCTGACCAAAAGTATTCTCACCTTTTTTGTCTAATACTCCAATTACTTTAAATGGGATCTTATTGAACCGGATGGTCTTTCCGATCGGGTCTTCTCCATTCGTAAAAATATTATTGATCACTGTTTGACCCAATAAACAAACTTTTGCAGCACTGGCAACATCATCATCCGTGAATGGAATTCCGGAAGCTATTTTCCAATCGCGGATACTGAGATAAGAAGGACTAACACCCTGCAAAGAGGTTGGCCAGTTCAATGCTGCATTGATGGCTTGCCCATTCGTAGAAACGGCAGGAGACACATCAGTAATAAACTCAGCTTGATTTTGTATGGCGAATGCATCTTTTATGGTCAGCGTTTTTAATCCACTCGAACCAATTCTTGCACCACCGCCAACAGTAACATTACTGAATGGTCTGATGGTGATCATATTTGAACCCATGCTTGATAACTGGCTGCGGATACTTTGTTTTGAACCTTCTCCAATCGACACCATTGTTATTACTGCAGCAACCCCAATAATGATACCTAGCATCGTAAGGGATGTTCTGATCTTATTGCGTAACAAAGCTTTCCAGGCAAGATGTAAAAGATTAAAAACATTCATACTGTAGCTTTTATAGGTTCATCATCTTTTTCTATTGGAAGAGCTGCTAATGCTTCTTTCGCTGATTTTACATTTTCATTTTTAAGGTCTTTGATAACTCTTCCGTCTTTTAATGTAACAGTGCGACTGCTGAAAACTGCAATATCAGGTTCATGTGTTACAAATACAATTGTTTTGCCTTGCTTACTGTTCAATTCTTGCAAGAGCGACATGATCTCATAAGATGTTCGGGTGTCTAGATTTCCTGTTGCTTCATCAGCCAATATCATCACAGGTTCATTTACCAAAGCCCTTGCAATGGCTACACGTTGTTGCTGTCCGCCGGATAATTGATTGGGCATATGATTCATTCGTTCTGCCAAACCCACTGCTTCCAATGCATGGATCGCTTTTTCCTTTCTTTCTTTAGTGGGTACATCAGCATTATATAAAAGAGGTAATTCAACATTTTCCAATGCGGAAGTTCTTGCCAATAAATTATAGGATTGAAATACAAAACCAATTTTTCTATTTCTCAGTTTAGCCAATTCATTTCGGGAAAGACTCTTTACGTCAGCACCATCCAATAGATATTTTCCTTCAGTGGGTTGATCTAAACATCCTAAAATATTCAATAAGGTTGTTTTGCCTGAGCCGCTGCTTCCCATAATGGTCACAAATTCTCCTGCATCAACAGAAAATGAAACCCCCTTTAAAGCTCTTACAGTTTCGCTTCCCATTTTAAATTCCCGTTTCAATTCATTGATATCAAGTATCTTATTTGCCATACATTTCTTTAATCCGATTTTGATCCGAATTTTATTTTACTAATGCGGCCCACCTCCGCCTTGATTTGGTCTTCTGTTATTTCCACCTCTTGTTGGCATGAACGGACTTTTCGTTACGGCTGCTGCATCCTTCTTCAAGACTTTTTTGTATCCGGTTATTACAGCATCACCTTCCTGTAAACCCGACACGAGTTGCACTACTGTTTTATCATCTAATCCTGTTGTTACTTTTCTGCTGATAATTGTTAGACTGTCTTTCTTGATCCAAACCATCCCCTTATTTATTTTAATACCAATGCTGTCAATACTCCCTGGTTGTTTGGTTTTGTTTTGCCTCTTCCCGATTTTTTTTAGGGGTGCCTCAATATTAGTGAGATGATATTTCGCGATCAATAAAGAATCAGGCGTAAAATTCAATGCTGCTGCAGGAATCAATAATGTATTATTTACTTCGATGGTGTAGATGGTAATGTTGGCGGTCATGCCCGGTTTTAATTTCATATCCGCATTCGGCGCATCGATGATCGTGATATAAGTAACTACATTGGATGATACAGAAGCACGCAACCGGATCTCCTTTACTGTCCCTGAAAAAGTATCAGTAGGGAAAGCATCTACCGAAAAGATCACACGCTGTTGCTTTTTTACATTGCCGATATCAGCTTCATCAACTGAAGCCTGTACCTGCATTTTCGTAAGATCTTTTGCAATGCTGAAAAGTGTTGGTGTACTGAGGCTGGCCGCTACTGTCTGCCCTTCACTCACGCTTCGTGAAAGAACTGTCCCATCAATAGGCGAATAGATATCAGTAAAACTTAGGTTCTTTTTGGCTGTATTTAACTGTGCAGTGATACTGTTTACATTATCCTTTCCTGCATTATACTGATAAACGGCTGTTTCAAGATCGGCTTTGCTGATAGCACCAACTGTAAATAGTTTATTCTGTCGTTCATAATTACTTTTTTGATACACCACATTCGCTTTTGCCTGCTGTAGTATAGCCGTATATTGCTGTACCTGTGCATCCATTAGTGATTTATCAAGTTGCGCAAGTAATTGCCCTTTCTTTACAGGCGAATTAAAATCAACATACACATTTTTTATCGTCCCGGATATTTGCGTTCCTACCGCTACAGTATCAACCGGTTGCAATGTACCTGTTGCGGTAATTGAATTGCTGACCGTGCCATATTGTACTTTCTCTGTTTCCAATATGATCACTTCTTCTGCTTTTCTGAACACAAAAAACCATAGGGCAATAGCGGCTATTACCGCTGCAATGATGATGATGATCCATGTTGACTTTTTCATTAACCCTAAAATTTAGTACTGATAAATAGTTTAAAAACTAACAGGAATACCCATATAGAATTGATAGATCTTATTGTACAAGGCAGCAGTGTATTTAGCCTGCGTAAAAGCCTGTAAAGCCTGCACATAGGCATTCTTCTGTTGAAGCAACTCCACGGCATTCACAGCACCGAGTTTTAATTGTTCATTCGTTATACGGTATATTTCTTCACTTGTTTTAAACTGGATCTCTGCAGCAGTATATTGAGCCTGCGCGTTAATTAAGTTGATATAAGTTTGCTCAACTTCCTGATTAAGGATCGTCTTAGTATCATACAATGAAAGTTTAGATTGTTGAAGAAAGATCCTTGATCTATTGATACTGGTCCTGTTTACTCTCCTGCTGTAAATGGGAATACCCATTGTAACTGAAAGTGATTGATAAAAATTAGTATTCATCTGCGGCAGATATACGCCGGCTTCATTATCCGAATAGCCTGTTGATAGCCCGCCGTTCAGGCTTATGATGGGTTTTACACTTGATTGTGTTTTTTCTAGTTCTACCTCTGATATTTTTATTTGTACTTCTTTATTTTTTATTTCAGGTCTTGTTTGCTGCGCTTCATTTTGTGCATTCGATAAAGATGCTAATGCATAATGCACAGGGATACTATCCGGTGCGCTTGTTTGAAAATCGAATGAAGTGGGCAACAAAAGATATTGTTTTAAAATAACCGTATTCAATTTAAAATTATTGGTCGCATTGATAATATTGTATTGATCAACGGCTACCTGTGATTGCAGTTGTAAGAAATCTTTCCTTGCAATACTGCCGGCATCAAAACGTTGTTGTCCCTGTTGCATCTGGCCTTGTGAAGTAGCCAATACTGCTTCAAAAGAGATCATGATCTCTTTGGCAAGAAGGATATTGAAAAAAGCTTGTGTGATACTTAATGTAAGACTGTTCTCGGTTTCTTTAACATTGAGGTTAGCAGATTGAACGGATAGATCTTTTGATCGGATATCATTTTTTAAATAACCGGCATTATAAAGCGTCATGGAAGAAGTCAACCCGTAACTGCTGGAGAAATGCGCTTCGTCTTGCATTCCACCTGTAGAACTGTTTATTTTATTACTGTTGATCACCGATTGAGAAACCGATCCGGTTAAATTAGGCAAAACACCTGCTTTTGATTGCAAGAGATCTTCTTCCGTTGAACGAATACTTAGTCGCAGTGTTGCCAACGAAATATTTTTCAGCTTTGCATAAGCGATACAATCCTGTAAACGCCATTGTTTAGGCAGGCTGCTCAACAATGTATCCTGTGCATTCAATGATGAAAACATTGTAAATAAAACAACAGCCGTTGACACAAAAGTTCTATACATAAATAAACTTGACTTACGAGAAGAATAGAATACCCATTATTCCGGAAGATTATTGCTGCAAAGTTCATTACACACAACAGGATGCTTGTTACATAAGTTTTTAAAAAACTTACAGGATTCACATATCATCAAAAAAGGAAAGCAAAAAAATGTTCAGAAAGAAAAGGGGGTCAGACAATTGGCGATGCTATAAAATACAAAAGCCTTAAAAATAAAAAACCCCGAAAGCAAGAGCGATCAGGGTTTTAAAAGAATATGTTTATATTATTTTAGTGTAAGATCTTTTTCCAAAACATCTTTAGAGCTACTGCCCACAAAGATCTTGAAAGCGCCGGCTTCTAATTTTGCATTGCCATCGGCATCATAAAATGAAAGATCTTTTCCTGTTAATGTGAAACTGAGTTCTTTGGTTTCACCGGCTTTTAAAGATACTTTCCGGAATGCCTTTAATTCTTTCACCGGACGAATGATCGATGCGGTAATATCTCTGATATACAATTGCACTACTTCTTCACCATCCATTTTTCCGGTATTGCTCACAGTGATCTTGACAGTGAGCTTATCTGTTTTTGAGATAGTGTTGCTGCTTAACGTAAGATCACTGTATTTGTAAGTGGTATAGCTTAAACCAAATCCAAACGGATATAAAGGATCGTTTGGAATATCGCGATAACGAGAGAACCAATTGCCTGCATCATCAGTTGGATTAGGTCTGCTTGTGTTGAAATGATTGTAGTAAACAGGGATTTGTCCAATAGCATAAGGAAAACTTACAACTGTCTTCGCAGAAGGATTATAGGCACCTGTCACAACATCAGCAATAGCATTTCCTGTTTCTGTTCCCAATATCCAGCAATAGGCGATAGAAGAAACAAGATCATTTATATTTGTTAGGATCAAAGGTCGTCCTGCTGTAACCAATGCAACGATCGGCTTTCCTGTTTTTTGCAATGCTTTTAATAATTGTACTTGTCCTTCAGGAATAACAGGATTTGCCAAAGCTCTGTCTTCCCCTGCCATTTTTCCGGAAATGCCCACATTCACCAGAACAACATCCGAATTATTGGCTGATTGAACAGCAGCATTAATTAAATTATCGTTGGTGCTTGCATCTGCATTATAGCCTTCTGCATAATTGATAGCAGACTCTCCTAATTTGTTTTTCAATCCGTCATAGATCGTTACGGCATTATTGGCTGTTCCGTTACCGATCCAGAAATCAAACATATCTTCTTTGCTCTTTGCATAATAACCGATCAACGCAACTTTTTTTGTTGCAGCAGTTAGTGGTAAAAGATTATTATTATTTTTTAATAAAACAATGGAAGCTTTTGCGGCATTTCTTGCTTCGGCTCTGTTGGCTTCAGTAAATAATGTTTTGCTTTCTCTTTCTTCATCAGAGAATTTGTAAGGATTATCAAATAGGCCAAGTTTGAATTTGTAATATAAAATTCTGGCAACGGCATTATCCACTTCTGCAACAGTGATCTTTCCTTCTTTCACAAGTTGTGGTAAATAATCAATGATCACTTTTGATTCCATGTCCATCATACTTCCTGCCTGAATGGCTTTCAGTGCAGCATCTTTTCTGTCGGCTGCATAACCATGCGGTATTTGTTCGCCAAATGAAGCCCAATCACTTACTAAGAAACCTTTGAAGCCCCATTTCTTCAATAAAATATCGTGTACCAAGTATTTATTACCGCTTGCAGGAACACCTTCAAATACATTGAATGAATTCATCACAGTTGCGGCACCGGCTTCAACGGCGGCTTTGTACGGCGGTAAATATTTATTCCATAATTGAACACGGGAAACATCTACCTGATTGTACTCACGACCTGCTTCCACTGCGCCATACACGGCGAAATGTTTTACGCATGCCATGATATGTTCAACATCATTCAAATTGCCTTGTAAACCTTTTACTCTTGCAGCAGACAATAATGAACCGTAATAAGGATCTTCGCCAATGCCTTCCATGATCCTGCCCCAACGAGGGTCGTTGGTGATATCACACATGGGTGCAAATGTCCAGTTGATCCCTGCAGAAGCTGCTTCTTTTGCAGCAACAGCTGAATTTTTTTCTGCCTGCTTCAAATCCCAACTGCAGGCCTCTGCTAATGGGATGGGGAATATCGTTCTGTAACCGTGTATCACATCAAAACCAAAAAGAACGGGAATGCCCAAGCGGGTTTCTTCCACGGCAACTTTTTGAACAGCTTTGGTTTCTTTTGCGCCCAAGACGTTTAAAAATGAGCCAACTTTACCATCACGCAGTTCTTGCATTTTGGTTTTTTGTCCGGCATCATTTGCAGCAGGCCCTGTAAATAATCCACCGTTCAATTGGTTTAATTGTCCGGCTTTTTCTTCAATGGTCATACGTTTTAGAAGGTCGCTGACACGCTGCTCTATCGGCGCTTTTGCATCTTTATAAACGGCTTTTTCTGAGGCTTTTGTTTGTGCGAAACTGCAGGAAATAATAGCCATGCAGCAAAGGAGTGAGATCATTTTTTTCATATAGCAATAAATAAGTGATAATTGAGCTATGAAGTTATTTCAGTTTTTTTAAATAAAATCGCTTTCTTCATTTTTGTAAAAAGAAAATAACCAAATGACTCCCCAAGATCAGAACCTGAAAAAATTTCTGGATGCAAAAGCAGATGAATACAATCGGCGGGAGTTTATAAAAAGCGATCCGGTCTGTATTCCCCATCTTTTCTCCAAAAAGCAGGATATTGAGATCGCAGCTTTGTTTGCTGCTGTTTTTGCATGGGGCAACCGTACCACCATCATCAACAAATCAATGGAATTGATGCAATTGATGGAGAATTCTCCTCATGATTTTTGTATGAACTGTGCAGACAATGATCTGAAAAAACTCATGAAGTTTAAACACAGAACCTTCAATACAACTGATCTGCTCTATTTTATTGAGTTCTTGAAATATCATTATACCATACACAAAAGTCTGGAAACGGCTTTCACAAAAGGAATGAACAAGAATGATGCAACCATTGAAAATGCATTGATCGGTTTTCATGATTATTTTTTCTCGCTGGAGGATGTTCCGGCTAGAACTAAAAAACATATTGCCACGCCATATAAAAGATCAAATTGCAAGCGGTTGAATATGTTCTTGCGTTGGATGGTGCGGAAAGATGATAGGGGTGTTGATTTCGGGATCTGGCAAAAGATACTGCCGGCACAATTAATTTGTCCGATAGATGTCCATGTTGCCAGGGTGGCCAATCGGTTTAACTTATTATCAAGAAAGCAGATCGACTGGCAAACCGCATTGGAACTCACTGATTATCTGCGGACTTTAGATGCCAACGATCCTGTTAAATATGATTTCGCTTTATTTGGTTTGGGTGTGATGGAAAAATACTAATTGATCATGTGAATGGCTGATCGAATGCAGCAAGCTTAGGTATTTTCCCCGCTGATTTTTCAATAACCATGTAGTACTAACAATCACTTGGACATCTTATCTATATAACAGCCCTGAACTGTATACGGCTTATCCATGAGTTATCCATGGGTTATCTATGGGTTATCTATGGATTATCTATGGGTTGTGCGCCAGATTGTCAGCTCATCATTTGCAATTAACAGCAGGAAGGGTTACCTGATAGAGACAAAAAATAAAGGATCAACAATGCCATCATTCAATACTTGATTAATCATGTTTTTCCAGCTGGAATAATTCTTCTACCGTGATCTTCAATTCTTTCGCCAATTTTAATGCCAGCACAGTTGATGGAACATATTTGCCCGATTCCATCGTGTTGATCGTTTGTCTGCTCACACCAATTTTTTTGGCAAGATCATCCTGTGTTAGATCATAAATAGCACGCTGTATTTTTATTTTATTTTTCATTGTTACTTTTGTTATATCGGGACATTAAGTATTTAAAACGAATGATAAAAATGATCAGTACGGTAAACATATTCCAGATCATTACATGAAAGAACAATCCCCCGTAAACAAACAAGATACAAATTATCAATACCAGATAATTCGCATAGACTGCCCAATGCAAAGATTCGAGGCGAATGAATTGAATCATCTCGTCTTCTGTCTTCTCTTTGGAAAATGAGATCAGTAACAAACTGAGGATCATCCCAATTGCTGCAAGTTCATCTGTAAAATTATTTTCAGTAAAATCAATAATGCCCTGCGGGTTATGTTTATACTGCAACCATGGAATATTATAATCGAAGAATAAATACGCTATTCCAATTGCGAGAAAAAAAGGTAAAATGATGTAACCGATCTTCTGCCAGGAGTGAGGAAATAAGGGTAACTGTTTCATAAAATGATTTTTAGTGCAGCATAAATGTAAAAATAATTACTCGAAATGACAAATAAACTTTACAAAATGTCATAAATAGCAGACATTTATATTTTCATTTACAAATAATACAAACGGGAATGCTTTGACAGGTAATAAGTTGAACTTTACACCTGTAATGAAAGGAATAATGTTAGACTTAGAAAACATAGATAAACTCAGCAAGCAAGACCTAGCAAATGCGATCAATTATCTGATCGAAGAAGATTTTCATGCTTTGATACAGGTTTTATATCGGTTAGATATTAATGAGAAATTACTCAAGCAAACTTTGCATGATAATAAAGAGGAAGACGCAGGGGTAATGATCGCTGATATGATCATTAAAAGGCAAACCCAAAAAGAGGAGTTTAAAAAACAATTCAAACAACAGAATGATATTGCTGAGGAAGATAAATGGTAATTTAATTCAGCAGATCATCAATCCGTTTAAATCCATATCCGTCTTTCTTTAAATAATCGATCATTTCATTCAGTCGGTTGTATAATTTATCTGTTCTTCTCGGATCTGTTCCAGCATGGATCAATAAAATATACCCATTGAGACCGCTTGGTTTTTTTGACAATTGTTTAATATGATCCAACAGCTCCTCACTGCTTTTATATGCCTTACCCATTTCAGGATAGGTATAATCCGCATTGGTTGCAGAGCCGGGGGTAAGATTGAATAGTGAAAGACCGATCTCATTGCACCATTTGGCAATATCATCATTCCACCATTCATAAGGCGGTATGAACAATCTCCTTTCAGGATCATATACATCCAGTTGTTCCATGGCGAGTTCATTCATATTAAAATCGTGAACAAAAGTTCCCCTGCTGATCAATGTGCTGTCTCTTTTGTTCCAGTCGCAATACAATAGATGGTCATTGGAATGAGCGCCTAAATAATAAAAGTTTTCATCTAATACTTTTATGTTGGCAATATTCTTGGGATCGCTATAAAATCTTCCGGTAAAAAAGAAGGAACCGGAAATATCCTGTTGCTTCAATGTTTTGGCAATAAGAGGTAGTCCTTCACCAAATTCATCCGCAGTAAATACCAATGCGATTTCTTTTTTGCTGCTGTCGCCTCTGATCATAGCACCATGACTCCAGCTAATATTTTGTTTTGTAGCAACTGACTCCGGCTGAATGATAGGGTTTTTACTTTCTGCTTCTTTTGCCGCTAATAAATAAATCAAGTTCGCTGTACCATCCATGGTCGGTTCGTTGGTACTGTAATCGCCATAATCATCATGATACACGGCCATATCACTTTGAAAATCCTTGTATACATCTTCGTGTGTGAGTTTAAGGCCGATCAAACTGTTATAAATAGAACTATACACCGGACCATCTACCAATCCGCCATTGATCGGATAATTTTTTAAATGCGTGAAGGCAGAATGCGGATCAACGGGCGTATCTCCCCATTCCGGTAAACCGTATACCATGCATATGCCCCAAGGATTACAGCCAAAGAGCCAATCGATGTTGGCTTGCTCTAATTCAGCATAACTATCATCTTTTTGATAATGGCGGTACCAATAACATTCTGTTGCAAAAGCAGTAGTTAAATTATTACTGCACCAGGTAAATGGAATGCCGCGATAAAATGCATTGTGTTTTGCTTTTTCCCAAACACTGCTTATGCCGTCTTTGTAACTTAAAATTAATTCCGCTCCGTCATCAGTATTTGCCGAAGCTTTTGCCAGTTCATTTACCCCGATATGGATGAATGGATAATACTGGTAATGCTTAAGCGTATCTCTTCCCAACCAAGTTTGATGATAAGCACTATCTAAAAAGCTGTAAGCCGCATCCTTATATTTCTTATCCCTTGTTAATTTGTATAATTCTGTAGCAGCTAAACCCATATCATCTTCCCAATCTTCTTCTTCATAGATATAAGGTGATACAACAGAAACGGTTTGAGAAACACCTTGTTTTTTATTTGCAAATGCATAAGCAGTAAATGCTTTGGCCCTTAAAAGATCGGCAAATTCAATATCCAGTTTATTAAATATGGAATAGCCTAATGCAAATGCGCTTGTAAATTTCGCTGCTGTAGAACTGGTGCCGGTTGTATTATTCATGAACTTGCCACGTTGTTGTGGTTCACCGGTAATTAAATAAACAGGGCGTTCAAACCCTTTACCATAATAATTATCTTCCTTGGGGATTCGCATGCCTCTGTGATCACGATCATCTCCCAGTTGATTGAATAACAGATTCTTTTTCGGATGCATTTTTAATAGCCAATCCAGTCCCCATTTTGCTTCATCCAAAATATCAGCCCTGCCATTCTTTCCATTCAGACCATTGCCTTGTTTTTCATCTTCAAATACTTTTGGAAAGTCTCTGTACGCCATCAGTAAATGATAGGTAGCATTGGCAGATGTTGAACTGTACTGCAAGTAATCACTCGCATCATGCCATCCGCCGGTTACATCAATATGAGTGCTGTCTTTAATTCCTGCTGATGCGCCATACAAGACATAACCATCATGGGTGTGACAACTGTCTTTCAAAAACGGATTAAAGCCACTTCTTTGCTGCCGCATGTATTGTAAACAAAAATCTGCTGTTCCGGTATATACATCATCATCAATTGTAATAATGGGTGAAATAGTATTGCCTGCTTTGATATAAAATTTACCTGGCTTAGTAAATGCAGAAAAATTCAAACGATAGGTCTGCTTGAAGGGGCCATATGCGCCAAAAGCCTTACTTGCATTATTGGTATAAACAATTTGGTGAGTTGCTGAATCGATCAATTCGAAAGCAGCGATTGAAATATCTTCTTTGCTACAGTATATAGCTACTTTTATTCCTTTCGTTGTATAGCCTAATTGATTGATTCGGATCCATGACTGAACTGCTTCATCAGTAGTGAATGAACTTAGGAGCAAAATCATCAATGAAAAAGTGATGTTTTTCATAACAAACGATTCTCCTTTAAAGGTACTCAGCATTTTACTCTTGTCCTCCGATTTTTAGTATAATTTCGGCTTAGAAAATTAATATTATGAAGCTTGTTTCTTATTTGCGTGAAGGCCATGACCAGTTGGCGTTTTTAGTGGAGGATGTTTTGTATGATTGCGATCTGCTGCATCCTGATCTACCTAATAGTATGAACATGTTTTTGCATTATTGGGAGGATATGTTTCCTATGGCCCAGCAGGTAGAGGCAGCCATTAAAAACGGGAAAATAAGCAGGGAAAAGGGTCTTGCTTTAGACGAAGTGGACTTATTAGCACCCGTTCCCTTTCCAACGAGTTTAAGAGATGCTTATGCATTCAGACAGCATGTAGAAGCAGTCAGGAGAAATCATGAAAAGCTCATGATCAGAGAGTTTGATCAATTCCCAATTTTCTATTTCAGCAATCACCATTGCATTCAGGGGCCGGGAGAAATAAGGTGCATGCCTGACCATTTTAATAAATTGGATTTTGAACTCGAAGCTGCAGTTGTGATCTGTAAACATGGCAGAAATATCCCAGCCGAAGAAGCTGATAGTTATATTGGAGGATTGATGATCATGAATGATATGAGCGCCAGGATATTGCAAGGTGAAGAGATGCTTTTAAATCTGGGACCGGCAAAGGGAAAGGATTTCTCAACGGTGATCGGCCCTTGTTTGGTTACATTGGATGAGTTGGAAGCCTTTGAAGTTGCAGCAAAAGAAAATCATGTTGGTAAGAACTGGAATTTAAGAATGAATTGCAATGTCAATGGAGTGAAAGTAAGCGAAGGTAATTTGAGTGATATGAACTGGACATTTGCTGAGATCATTGAAAGAAGTTCTTATGGCGTAACCTTACAACCGGGAGATTTGATCGGTAGTGGAACAGTTGGCACGGGATGTTTTTTGGAGTTAAATGGTACCGGCAGGCTAAATGATCCTGATCATCAGCAACAGTGGTTACAGGAAGGAGATATTGTTGAAATGGAAATAGAAGGTGTTGGTAAATTAAAGAACACAATCGTAAAAGACGAAAGCGAATTTTCTATTTTAGGAAAAAAGAAAAACTTTTCTTAAAAGAAGATATAATTATACTTTATCAATCTACATGTAAAATATTAACAATGATCATAGATATCAAATCAGCAAAAATTCCGGAACGGCAGGCATGGTTGAAACATGCTGTAGCGCCTCGCCCTATAGCTTTTGCGAGCACGATTGATAAGGAAGGAAATGTTAATCTAAGCCCTTTCAGTTTTTTCAATTTATTCTCTACGAACCCACCTATCGTGATCTTTTCTCCATCAATAAAGGCAAGAGACAAGAGTTTTAAACATACTTTATTAAATGTGATGGAAGTGCCTGAAGTAGTGATCAGTATTTGTGATTACGATATGGTACAGCAAATGAGTTTAAGTAGTTGTGAATTCCCAAAAGGTGTCGATGAATTTATAAAATCAGGGTTTACAAAAGAAAGTTCAACACTCATTAAGCCACCTATGGTTAAAGAAGCGAAGGTGAAATTGGAATGTAAAGTGAATGAAATAAAAAGTCTGGGTGAGGAAGGCGGTGCCGGGCAATTGATCATTGCTGAAATACTGTACATGCATGTAGATGAAAGTATCCTGAATGATGAAAAGGCCATGATCGACCCATTGAAGTTTCATCAGGTAGCAAGAATGGGAGGCGATTGGTACGCTGTTGTCAATGAAAAAAATCTATTTAAAGTAACAAAGCCAAGCACAGAAATAGCAATTGGCCTGGATGCTTTACCCGAAAGCATTCGTAGCAGCAGTATCTTGACAGGAAATAATCTGGGACAGTTGGCCAATGTTCATGACATACCGCTTGTAAATCCTTCTTTCGAGCATGAACGGCTGAAAAATATCGTGCAATATTTTTCAGTGAATCCCGCTGAAATGGAAAAAGAGTTACATATTTATGCAAAGGAATTATTAGATAAAGAAAATGTTAATGATGCCTGGCAGGTATTATTAGCAGGAGAGAATATATAATTTATGATAATTAAAGGAACTGTATGAATTGGTACTGGGGAAATACAGTTATACAAATAAAAAACAGTCCCGAAATAATTCAGGACTGTTTAAATATCTTATGCTTCTTGAATGATTAAGAAGCTTTTACAACCGGTTTCTTTGGTGCAGCAGCATTTGTATGCGGTCTACTTTTGCCAAATGAACCTTTAAAACGTTTTCCTTTTGCTGTTTTTTTGTCGCCTCTACCCATGATATTATTTTTTTAATTTTACTGTTGTGAGCGTCAAAAATAAAAAAGTCCTGCCAAATGGCAGGACTTTTTTATTTTTTGGCAAGAATTAGAGTTTTCCGCTTAATTCTTTACCTGCTTTAAAACGAGCAACTTTCTTAGCTTTAATTTTAATAGCAGCACCTGTTTGTGGGTTACGACCAACGCGAGCGGCACGTTTAGATACTGAGAAAGTACCAAAACCAACTAAGGTAACTTTACCACCACCTTTTAAAGTTTTAGTAACTGCTTCTACAAAAGAATCTAATGCAGCATTTGCTTGTGTTTTTGTAACACCAGCATCTTCGGCGAGTTTCGCAATCAATTCGGCTTTGTTCATAATTGTGTGTTTGATTAGTTATTTAACGAGGAACAAATTTATCTGCTTTTGTCATTAAACAAAACTTTTTTTAATTTTTCACAAATTATTTTCCTAGGCCTAAAAGCCTTATGAATAAAGGGTTTTAAGATTTTCAAAGGAAACAAAAATAGTAAAATTAAATTTCAATTACTCTGAAAGTTATTCTGGCAAAGGGTTTCATCGTTCTTCTTCTAGAATCCGCTTCGGGCAAGGGTTTGAAAGAAATATAGCGAAGATTTGTGATTGACAAAATTTAGTTTTAAATGTTTCCACACTTAATGCACAACCTGCATTAATGAACGAAATCCGGCGAATTTATTCCCCCATGTATTCATAGCATCCTGCCTTAATGCAGGTGCAAATAGGTCAATGTATTTTTGATAATCTTCTTTTTTGTCGGCATAGTATTGTACGGCGTAAGTAAATCCATCACTTTCATCTGTTTCCAATACCTGTACAAACTGAAATTTAATAAAACAACCGGAGTTCATTACTCGGGGAATATGCTTGCATTTCATCCATTCCACCCAAGGCTCATGGATACTTTGGTCCACTTTTGTAGTTACATTATAAATCAGCATGTTTATAATTTTAATTCTGCGTAAATAGGGCAATGATCGCTTTGTTTAACGTCGGGATAGATTTTTGCATCCTTCAGTTTGTCCTTTAGATTGTCTGAAATGCTGATATAATCGATCCTCCAGCCCTTGTTTTGCAAACGAACCGTTGGAAAGCGCTGGCTCCACCAACTATAGGCACCTTTTGCTTCAGGATTGATAAAACGGAAAGTATCAATGAAGCCATCTGCCAAAAATGCGGTCATCCATTCTCTTTCTTCCGGCAAAAAGCCGGATGAATTTTTATTGCCTTTTGGATCATGAATATCAATTTCGGTATGTGCAATATTATAATCGCCTGTAATGATGAGTTGCGGTCTTGTTTTTCTGAGAACTTTCAAATAATCATGAAATTCTTTCAGCCAAAAGTATTTGTAAGTCTGCCTTTCATCACCGCTTGTTCCTGATGGGAAATAGGCATTGATCAAAGTAATTTTTCCAAAGTCTAATCGTATCACTCTTCCTTCGAAATCGCTTTGTTCTTTTTTATGGCCGTATTCAACATTGTCGGGTTTCATTTTTGTAAATACAGCAACACCACTGTAACCTTTTTTTTGTGCAGAGAACCAATAAGTCTTAAAACCTAAATCCTCAATGCTTTTAACATCGACATCATCTTTTGAAGCCTTTGTTTCCTGAATGCAAATAATATCTGCAGGATTTGTTTGCAACCATTCGAGCAAACCTTTTTTTATGGCAGCCCTGATGCCGTTGGTGTTGTATGAAATGATGCGCATGGAATTTAGTTAAGATTTAGGATTTGAAATTATTGTTAGAATTGGCTGACTGCATAAATATATACAGTACAAGTGTGCGATGCAACATCAGCGAAATACCTGCACAAAAGGATGTAACAAAAAAACAATTAATTTTTTAAAAAGTGAAACCTAAATTTAAAATTAACTCATAAGTGCCGAAAGCTTGTTTGATAGTTCCCTGATTAATTCCAAGTCCGCTGTAACGTGCATAATCTATTTTATTTGCAAACTCCAAATAAACTGTTTTATAAAAAGTGGCACGCAAAGCAGCTTCTGCGCCTATATTCCAGCCACCCACCTGAAAATGCGGGTCATTCTTTACGCCAAACAACATATTTTCTACGTGCGGAATTAA
>CAIMKO010000183.1 GCA_903841915.1 uncultured Chitinophagaceae bacterium
CTTACTGTATGATAGTTTCATCCAGTCATATCTTTTGAACTCGTTCAATAATCTGGGTTGAAAATCTTTCCAATCCTTATTCGCTTTTGCTGTCCAAAGCACTTCACTCATGGCACTTAATCTGGGCAGTATCATATATTCAACTTTGGAAGGATATACCATATACTCTGTCCACACATTGGCTTGTGCACCTAAAACATATTTAATCTCTTCTGCAGTCAATTGTTTGGGAACCGGATCATAACTGTATACTGTTTCTATGGGAAGATAACCGCCGATCACCAATGAATCCTCTTTCTTCGTTTGTGAATGATCAAAATAACAATAGTCGCCCGGCGTCATGATCACGGTATGATGCTGTTTGGCTGCATCGATCCCGCCTTGTTCACCGCGCCAGCTCATTACCGTTGCATTGGGTGCCAGTCCGCCTTCTAAGATCTCATCCCAGCCAATGATCTGTCTTCCTTTACTGTTCAGGTATTTTTCAATTCGCTGAATAAAATAACTCTGCAATGCATGTTCATCTTTTAAATGATTGTCTTTGATTCGTTGCTGACATTTAGGACAAAGCTTCCATCTTGTTTTCGGAGATTCATCTCCACCGATATGAATGTATTTAGAAGGAAACAATGCGATCACTTCATCCAAAACATTTTCTAAGAATTGAAAAGTGTTTTCATTGCCTGCACAAAAAACGTCATCACAAACACCCCATGATTCTCTTACTTGATAAGGACCCCCGGTACAGCCTAATTCAGGATAACTACTGAGAGCTGCCATACTATGCCCAGGCATTTCGATCTCAGGGATAACAGTGATATAGCGATCTGCTGCATATTGTACTATTTCTCTGATCTGTGCTTGCGTATAAAAACCACCTGATCGGATGCTGTCGTTACCTGTGCCCGGATGATGTCCGATAATCGTTCCGTTTCTGTATGCACCCACTTTTGTGAGATTTGGATATTTCTTGATCTCGATTCTCCATCCCTGATCTTCCGTTAAATGCCAATGAAAAGTATTGAACTTGTATAGGGCCATCAGGTCTAAATATTGTTTAACAAAGTCGACACCAAAGAAATGTCTTCCCACATCCAGATGCAATCCGCGGTAAGCGAATCTTGCAGAGTCGGATATGGTTAACTGTGGAACAGACAATATTTTTTTCTTCTCAAAGGGCAATAGTTGTATCAATGATTGAATGCCATAAAAAACGCCTTGTTCATTATCCCCGCCGATATATACTTTGTCTTTATCAATATTCAATACGTAAGCACCCGGAATGGAATGATCCAATCTATCAAAGTTCAACAGGATCGCATTTGATGTAAGGGAACCTGATTTTGAGATCGCTAATTCAAAACCATAGAACTTTTTAAGATAGGCATTGAAAAAAGCAGCTGTTTTTTCCAATCCACTTCCCAGCAAAACAATTTTGGTAGCTGGTGATATGGAAAAAGATCCCTTTTGAATGGTGGAAGTAGCAGGTTTAGGGATGATATTGATCTGTTGCGAATGGGCATTCATCACTATAGATAATAATAGTAAGAGTACTGTTTGTTTCATCCTTTTTTATCCTAAAAGTAATAAGCATTTAGCAGTATCTGAAAAATAATGCCGGCATCTATTTGCTATTGATCACAGTCTTTACGCATCATACAACAACATAAAAAAACCTCGTAAATGTTCCTATTTACGAGGTTTCCGGTATTTGTTGCGGAGAGATAGGGATTCGAACCCCAGGACCTGTTACAGTCAACAGTTTTCAAGACTGCCGCAATCGACCGCTCTGCCATCTCTCCGGCGCAAAAATACAGCCTCAGGCATATCAACCCAAAAAATATAAAAAAGAATATTTGATTTAACTGCTATTTCAAGAGAATGTCGTAATTTTTCTGCATAATCTTCGTCAATGAAAAAAGTATCTCAAATTCTTGCCCGCAAAGGGAATAATGTTGTTTCTGTTGATGCATCCACTACCGTATTGGACACTTTAAAATTAATGGCAGAAAAAAATATTGGCTCTGTTGTTATTACCGAAAAGGGCGAATATGTGGGCCTGCTTACTGAAAGAGACTATGCACGTAAAGTGATTTTGATGGGCAAACTCTCCAGCGAAACAAGTGTTTCTGAGATCATGAGTGCAGATCTGCCGCATATTGCGCCCGATTTTTCAATTGAAGTATGCATGCACATTTTAGGGGATAAAAATTTACGCTATTTACCTGTATTCGATAAGCAGGATAAATTTTGTGGCATCATTTCCATAGGAGATATCGTGAATGAAACCATTCACACACAAAAAGAGATGATCGATCAGCTACAAAGCTATATTCATTCTTAAATACGATAGAAGGCTGCATCTGAAACAGCTCAATCATTATCTTTGGCGGCAGATGCTCCATTTAAAATCAGTCAATAAATACTTCTGGAAATACAAGACCCGATTATTATTAGGGTTTGTCTTCATCATTCTATCCAACTACTTCCGGATCCTTACGCCGCAGATTTCGGGCTATGTGGTCGATAAAGTGGAACATTCCATCAGCGAACACAGCGGCAATAAAAACATACAGCAAAAAGACAGAAAGGCTAAGTATGATGTATTGGTGGTCCAGTTCATCAATACAATAGAATCATCCAATACAAGCTTTGGAGAGAATGTAATCCTCTGCGGCATTACCTTATTGATCCTTGCATTAATAGGTGGCTTCTTTATGTTCCTCATGCGGCAGACCATCATTGTCATGAGCCGCCATATTGAGTTTGACCAGAAGAACGAAGTGTTTAAACACTATCAGCAATTAGATACTAATTTTTATAAGACACATAGTACCGGTGATCTGATGAACAGGATCACGGAAGATGTAAGCCGTGTAAGAATGTTTACAGGACCTGCTATCATGTATATCATCAATCTAGCTGCTACCATCGGCTTTAGTTTATTTTTTATGTTCCGGGAAAACTGGCGACTCACCGCTTATGTTCTCTCACCATTGCCCATTCTTGCTATTACCATTTACATGGTCAATACCATCATTCATAAAAAGAGTGAGAAGATCCAGGCATTGCTCTCAGATCTTACGACTACCGCTCAGGAATCTTATTCCGGTATAAGAGTGATCAAATCTTTTGTTCAGGAAAAAGCCATGCTGGGATTCTTTAATAAGAACAGTGAAGATTATAAACGCAATGCGATCGGATTGGCTAGAGTGGAAGCCATCTATTTTCCGGCCATGGCATTACTGATAGGCCTGAGTAATTTGCTGACCATCGCAATTGGCGGATGGTACCTCATCCATCACCAGTATAATGTAACTGCCGGAACCATTACTGAGTTTGTGATCTATATCAACATGCTTACATTCCCGGTAAGTGCCATTGGATGGACTGCCAGCATGATACAGCGTGCTGCTGCTTCTCAAAAAAGATTGAATGAATTCTTACAAACAACACCGGAAATAAAAGATACCGCCACTGTTTCTGCAACAAAGATCAGCGGTGATATTGTTTTTGATACGGTCACTTTTACTTATCCGCATACCGGAATTACGGCATTACAAAATTTCAAGCTCACTGTGAAAGAAGGCGAAAAGATCTTGCTATTGGGTAGAACAGGAAGCGGTAAATCTACCATTGCTCAACTCTTATTGCACTTTTATAATCCCACCAAAGGAACTATCAGTATCGGCGGAAAAGATATCCAATCCATTCCATTGCATCAGTTAAGGGAACAGATCAGTTATGTTCCACAGGATGTATTCTTATTCAGCGATAGCGTGGAGAATAATATCAGCTTTGGGCTACATGGAACAACTTCGCATGAAACTGTTGAACAGGCTGCGATGTTTGCCAGCGTGCATAAAGAGATCCTCAGCTTTGATAAACAATATGAGACCATGATAGGAGAGCGGGGTGTTACTTTAAGCGGCGGACAAAAACAAAGAATATCCATCGCCAGAGCACTTATTAAAGACCCTGAGATTGTAGTGTTTGATGATTGCCTGAGTGCTGTTGATTCCAAAACAGAAAATACGATCGTGAATAATCTGGATAAATTCCTGCACAATAAAACCGCGATCATCATCACACACAGAATATTTTCTTCCTTCCGGTTTAATAAGATCGTGGTGTTGGAAGACGGAATGATCAGTGAAGAAGGAACCCATGAAAGCTTGCTGGAACAAAACGGATATTATGCAGAATTATACCGTTTACAGCTGACAGAATCGGGGAGCAATTCAACAACTGAAAATATTACTGTTTAGAATGTTCTGATAAAATAAACAAAGTTTATTTGTAAAGTTTTGGCAATTCATAAACAATACTATATTTGCTACACCTTTATAATAATTAAATAGTTCACTTAAATCAAATTAGCTGTGGCGTACGAGAACAACGACAAGAAACTGGAAAGTGTTTACAGTAAAAGAATCAGAGCCGGAAAAAGAAGAACTTACTTTTTTGATGTAAGAGCAACCCGTGGTAATGATTACTATTTAACCATCACAGAAAGCAGAAAACGTTTTGATGATAATGGTTATGACAGGCACAAGATCTTCTTATACAAAGAGGATTTCAACAAATTCATCAAAGCATTGGTCGAAGCAATTGATTATGTGAAAACAGATCTGATGCCTGATTTTGATTTTGATGCTTTCAACCATGAGTACAATGATGCAGAAGGCGGTGAAGCACCTGCTGTTTCTGCTGAACCGGAACAAGAAGCAGTAAAAGAAGCTGTTGAAGAGCCGATAGCACCTGCTGCGGAAACGCCTGCAGCACCTGCAGACAATGGCGCACACGAAGAAGTAGATAA
>CAIMKO010000184.1 GCA_903841915.1 uncultured Chitinophagaceae bacterium
AATGAACTCATGGTTTGTATTGATGAATGATTAAAATTATAACGACAAAATATTTAAAAAAAGTCTGTCACACTGAGCCTGTCGAAGTGTGAATTCAATAAGTCGGTTTCGACAAGCTCAACCTGACAACCATTATTTGTTAAAATGTTTAATACCGATATCAGGCTATGTAAAAATAATATTTGAATGCTGAAGTGCTCAATAAAAAAACATCGCTTTTATATTTCTTTTAGCCACGAATGCACGAATAGATTTGTTATAGATCTCCTTCTGATAATTCGTGCATTCGTGGCTATAATTAATTCCTCATTTAAATAGTGGTTAATAGGCAACAAAAAAAGCATCGAATAAATCCGATGCTCTTAGAATATTTTTCATGCTCCTCTTTGGGGTTAGAGGATTAATATCTCTTCTTAAATCCGCCGCTGCGATTATTGCTGTTACGGTTATCGAAACTTCCGCCGCTGCTGCGATTATCTCTACTGCCACCTGTTCTGTTATCTCTGCTACCACCTGTTCTATTGTCACGTCCGCCTGCACTGCGATTATCTCTACTGCCACCTGTTCTGTTATCGCGACCGCCAAAATTTTGTCTGCGGCCGGTATTGCTTCTGCCGTAATCATCTCTTTCAAAATTCTGATTACGATGCTTGATATAAGGTGTGTTGCTGAATTCTAATTGTCCGCCTGTGATACTATTTAATTCTGTTCTGATCGTATCATCATGCACCAGTTCCTTATGCCAGTTACTGTAAGCAAGCTTCATATAATAAGCAATGGAATGAGCAAAGCCTGCTTTCTTTTCAGGGTCTTCTTCTTTCAATGCTTTCTCAATTACCACTTCCAAGTTCTTACCCAAATGTGAATATTTAGGATAACGTCTCGGATAGGGTAATGGATCGGGTTTACCTTTATAGGTTTCTTTTTGAGGAATAGGGTAAGGGCTATCGATCTCTAATTTAAAGTCGCTGATAAAAAATAAATGATCCCAGAGCATATGTCTGAAATCCTCCACATTGCGTAAATGCGGATTTAAGAATCCCATTAATTCTATGATCGATTTGGCCTGCAGATTACGCTTATCACGGTCTTCGATCGTCGTCACATACTCCACCATTTTCTGAATGTGGCGGCCGTATTCGCGCATACTCAAATAATTTCTGGCTGTATTGTATTCCATGTTTTCGTACTTCATCTGTGGCAAATGTAAGCAATAGCGCGAGTTTCAGGTAATTTTTGTGAAAGCGGCAACAGTTAGGGTGGCATCGGTTGTTGTGTCACTCACTTGTACGTTCCGAACTATGATGGACTTTTTTATTGAGCCACAAAGACTCAAAGGCACAAAGAATACACAAAGGGTTGCTTGTTGTTGATCGCCGACCACAGGTGTTAGGAAGAGGAGGATTATCCTTTAATCTCTTACGGAATATATGTGTGTAGCAATTATAGCATGCATCCTTTGTTCGACCTCGATTGGTGCACCTGTTCTTTTCATCCACTTTTTAATAAATATTTTAATTACATAGTATAAAAAATCGTATCTTGTGATAACCTCGAAGGTTTAGTTTTTATAACTGTATATATCAGTACTTTTTTCCAATTTGATTCATATCTTAATCTTGCATAGTCCAGGGATAGTCCACAATTTCGTGGACTATCCCTGGACTATAGTATAATGAAATAAGCAGTATCTGAGGCTTATGTAAGGCTTTGGTATAAGGTAAGTATGCAGGTATTATACTTTACAATGATAAATCTCCATAAGTCTTCCGAACACCTGAAGTCGCCGACCAACAACTGGTGAAAAAACAATCATCTTAAATCCTAAAATAATCATTTAAAATCAGTGATATATCTTTGCCGCATGGAGCAGTTGTTACAACAGATAGAATCTTACAAAACCGAGATCAGTGCATTTGAAGCATCCACAGCCGATGCCGTAGAAAATTTCCGCATCAAATGGTTGGGTACAAAGGGTTTGGTAAAAGCCATCATGGGCGAAATGAAAAATGTTCCCAATGATCGTAAAAAAGAATTCGGACAAATATTGAATGATTTCAAATTATTTGCCGAAACGAAATTTCAAACTCTTTCCGAGAACAACTCCGGACTCCCGACTAACGACTCCGAACTAATAGACTGGAGTTTACCCGGAGACCCCGTTGCATTGGGCACACGTCATCCATTAAGTATTGTGCGCAATCAGATCGTTTCCATATTTAAAAGATTAGGATTTGCAGTGGCCGAAGGTCCGGAGATAGAAGACGACTGGCACAATTTCGGAGCGATGAATCTGCCGGAAGATCATCCTGCCCGCGATATGCAGGATACATTTTATATTAACCAAGATCCGGCATGGTTGTTACGAACCCATACGAGTAGCGTACAGGCACGTGTGATGGAAAAACAAAAACCACCTATTCGTGTGATCTGTCCGGGACGTGTTTATAGAAATGAGACCATCAGTGCAAGGGCACATTGTTTCTTTCATCAGGTAGAAGGATTATATATTGATGAAAATGTAAGCTTCGCCGATCTGAAACAAACTCTTTACTTTTTTGTACAGGAAATGTTTGGTAAGGATACAAAAGTTCGTTTTCGCCCATCTTATTTTCCATTCACCGAACCGAGTGCAGAAATGGATATCAGTTGTTTGATCTGCGGTGGCGATGGTTGTAATGTTTGTAAACATACCGGCTGGGTAGAAATATTGGGAAGTGGAATGGTGCATCCCAAAGTGTTGGAAAATTTTGGCATCGACCCTAATAAGTATACCGGCTTTGCATTTGGTATGGGTGTTGAAAGGATCTGTCAGTTGAAATATCGTGTCAACGATCTTCGTTTATACTCACAAAACGATGTTCGCTTTCTCAAACAATTTACAGGAGCATTATAAAGTGTTGGGAGAATAACAGTGTAGAAGAAATGGAACACCGATGACACTGAAAAAACGGATAATAACGGATTTGTTTGCGGCATGGCAGCAAAATTCACTGCAAATCTGTTGCTTTCTTTTAAATTTATAGAAGAGACCAAGTATATGCAGTAATAGTTAGACTATCCGTGTCTATCTGCTTCATCCGTGTTTCTTGCCTACCGGCAGGCAGGTCCATGTTCTATTCTTCGCTTCATACCAAAGCACAAGTAAAATCAGTATTCCATAGTTCGTTAGTTAATAGTTCAACAGGAATTGTTGTTTTATACTTATTCGCTTATCTTACCAAGCTTCATCACCCCCATAAAACCTAAGCATGCTTGTCATCATCACATTCTTTTTGTGCCATTGGTTCCTGTCATTGTTTTTTCATTCTTTCTTTTTGCATCGCTTTGCCTCTCATCAGATGTATACAACGAGTAAGAACTGGGAACGAACTTTTTATTTTACGACCTGGTTGGTACAAGGCTCTTCTTATTTAGTACCCAGAGCCTATGGCGTGATGCATCGCATGCATCATGTATATAGCGATACAGAGAAAGATCCGCACTCACCCCATTTCTTTAAAGACGTGTATCAGATGATGCATCATACTATTGTGATCTTCCGCGGATTCTTAACAGGCAAAGACCTTCCCGAAGCACAATTCACGCAGGAGTATTTACCCGTTTGGGATAAGCTGGATAAATTGGGCCATCATGTTGCAACAAGAATATTTTTCGGGCTATTATATACAGCCTTCTATTTTTATTTCGCTCCTAACTATTGGTGGTTTCTCTTATTGCCGATCCATTTCCTGATGGGACCGATACAGGGCGCTGTAGTAAATTGGTGCGGACATAAATATGGTTACAGCAATTATGATAACGGCGATCATTCGAAGAACACAACACCATTCGGTGTGATACTAATGGGTGAATTGTTTCAGAACAATCATCATTTTGCAAAAGACGATGCCAACTTTGCCAAGAAATGGTATGAATTTGATATGACCTATCAGGTGATGAAGGGTTTGCATTTTATCGGCATCATAAAATTAAAACCACTGATCATCCCGATTGCACAATGATATGAAGCTAAGAATTGTCACTCTGTCCAAAGGACTCCTTCTTGGAGAGGTTCTCGAAGAGTGATAAACGTAAAGTTAGTTAATGAATCATGTTTCGAGAGCCTCATGACATCAGATCTCTTTACTGAATAACATTTCATGATCATGATAACAATACAATAGCTTCTCTACATTTGTATGGCTCATTTAAATTTTGAATGCTACACAAAACGAAAGGCATCATTCTTCGCACCGTTAAATACGGTGAAACTAGTATCATCAGTACGGTGTATACCGAATTGTTTGGTGTGCAGAGTTATATCGTAAAGGGGGTTCGTCAATCCAGCAAAACATCGCAGGGTAAGGCTAATTATTTTCAACCGGCCATGATGCTCGAAATGGAAGTATATCATAACGAGCAGAAACAATTGCAGTTCATCAAGGAATATCAATGCTGTTTTCTCTACGAAAAAATATTGTATGATGTGGTACGCAATGCCGTTGCGATGTATGTGATAGAAATGCTGCAGCATAGTTTGAAACAACCCGAAGCCAATCCCGATCTGTTTTATCTGATCGAAGACACATTGAAAGAAATAGATAAAGGCAGTGAAACATTTGTGGCCAATCTGCCTTTGTATTTCACTTTGCATTTAGGAAGTGAGTTGGGCTTTCAAATTCAGGGAACCTATTCAGAAAATACGCCGGTATTGGATCTGCAGCAGGGATTTTTTATTAATGATATTCCTTTGCATCCCTATTATCTCATCGATGAAGAGGCAAGGATCACGTCTCAGATCCTGACGATCCTAAAATATAAGGACCTGGAAAATATTCCCCTCAACAGAAATATACGTCGTCAATTATTGATGGCTTATCAGCAATATATCGCGCTGCATATTGCAGATTTTGGCGATATGCGCAGTCTTGCGGTATTGCAGGAAGTATTAAGCTAAATGGTTTCGATAAGAAGCGAATGATAGAACACAGACCTGTCTGCCGGTAGGCAAGTCACACTGATAAAGCGGATGATCGCGGATGTTCAATCAATTGCTGAATATATTCATCCTCTTTTTATTTTTAAAGAAAGACAAGCTGATCAATACTGAAAAACACCGTAGCGTTATAAATCCGTTATCATCGGTATCACCCGTGTCATCTGTGTTCCATTTCTTAAAGTCTTCGAAATCTAATTAAGCTAAATGGCGTTTATCGCGTTTGCCGAATGATAAGAGCTGTACCAATAGGAAACTAAAGACAAAGCAGATCAAAAAGTCTATAGAAAGATTCACAAAAGAAAAATATCGGTCAGCCATGATCTGTTTATCGGGCTCAGTACTAAAGAACACCAGGGGCCAGCCAAACTTTGCGCCCACCAGATAGGATGTTTGAAATTTAGAAACAGTAAAAGTATACGCAGTAAAAAACACTACTGAAACAAGGGATGAGAGTGAGAGATTCTTGATCATAAAACGGGTTTTGCTGTTGATGCTTCGGCAATATTCCCATTTTTCAATCCTTCTATTAAAACCACACCGGGTTTTTTTCCTTTTTCAAAACTCCCCAGACTTTGCTGCAACTGCAGGGCTTTTGCGCCGTTGATCGTTGCCCATTGAAGCAGTTCTGAAATTGGTACGGAAGAAAAATGCTGCCTTATTCTTTTTAACTCATCTAAAATACTGAGTCCCCAATTGCTCGCTAAGCTGTCAGTTCCAATGGTGATGTTGATATTTTGCTTGCGCATCATTTCAACAGGGGGCAAAGCATTCTCGATGTAGGTATTAGCATTAACGCATAAACAGCAAAAAAATTGTTGTTGTTCCTGTTCCGATAAGAATTTTATGAACGAAAGATCAGCTTCTTTTATAAAAGTATCATGTACCAATAAAACATTCTTGGCACCCTTGAATTTTGGAAGATACGAACGCAGACTGCTTTTGCCGGTGGGCTTAAAAAAGCTGTTATCGATCTTCATCATTTCATACATCCTTATAAAGTCTCCGCCCCCATTGATGAATAATGCATCTTCAAAATCGGTTTCCTGATTGTGAATGCAGCTTGTCTTGTTTTGAAAATAAGGCGCAATCAATTCCCATAATTCATTGGAAACGGAATAGGGGGCATGGGGAGCGAGGGAGAGTCGGGAGCCCGGAGTCGGGAGTCCGGAGTCGGGAGTCCGGAGTTGCGAGAAAGCATCATAGTATTCTTTGCTTTTATTAAAGCGCAATTCCGCGATCTGCGGCAACCATCCGCTTACTTCAATAAAATTATAATAGGCTAAACGTTGTTTTGATTTTTGCGGGATGGTCAAAGTATTATTACAAATATCTCCAACTGCAACAATGCCGTTGTTGATCATTTCATCTTCTGCTCTTGTAATGGCATCCAATATTTCTTCTTCGGGGAAATGTCGCTGGGTAACGATATTAAAAACAAAATCCACCAATCCGGTTCTTTCGGGTATCAATCCTTTCATATGGCTTAGCTCCAGATGACAATGGCAATTGATAAATCCCGGACTTAATAAACCCTCGAATGTTTGGATATCTTCTCCGGCATCTTTTGCAGGTATGATATCCTGAATGAACCCTTTCTCATCTGTTATAAGCACATGATCCTGATCGAGGATCTCGGTTCCTGTAAAAAGATGGTCGGCATTTAATTTCTGGTAGGACAAAATCTATTTTAATTCGTATTCTTTAATTAATGCATCACCGGGTATATGTAATATTTTGCTGAACTTTCGGATCATAGTAAGTGATAAAGGTTGTTTATAATTCAGCACTTTACTTACCGTTCCTTTATCACCATATTCTTTAGCCAGATCAGAAGCTTTGTAACCAAAATCTTCCATTCTGATTTTAATGAATTCGATTGGATCTAATTCAGGAAGGGAAGATGTTTTGTTTTCATAATCACTTATTAAACGCACCAACAGCATTTTTTCACGATGATCAGCTTCGCCTTTTTTCGCCTTTCTGATTTGCTCATATCTGTTCAAGGCTTTATTATATTCCGATTCGTTTTCTATAATGAACCAATTATTCATATTTGTTTATTAAACGGTTGAGGGATCAATTTTGTCATATTCGCTGTGGGTGCCAATAAATCTTATTTCTACATAAATATCATCATAAAACACTTCTGCGATCAATCTGTATTTGTTATGTACTATTTCAAATCTCGCACGATTGTTTTGGATCATTTTAGCATTAGGAAAAGAAGACAACACATCCTGTTTCTTTTTCCAAACAGATTCTTCCGTAACTTTTTTCCATGTCGACAAGCTTTTTCTTGAGTCGGCATGCTTCTTTGCAAAGACATCAAATAATCTTAGATTAATGATGATCATAAAATGCTCATTGTAAAACCAAGTCTTCGGATAAAAGATCTGCTGTTTCCAATCCAACAGTATTTTGTAAAACTAAAGCAAAGTTGGTAATTTGCCAACTTCTTGTCTCAGCCG
>CAIMKO010000185.1 GCA_903841915.1 uncultured Chitinophagaceae bacterium
ACGATAAGGGAATGGGATCTCTTTTTGATTGATCTTGATCTTACCAATATCTGTCGCTACTGTTTTATTGGCCATCAACATGAACTCTTCGATGAGTTGATGTGCTTCTTTACTTTCTTTCACAACGATACCGATGGGCGCACCCTTTTCATCTAATTTAAAACGAACTTCCTGCGAAGAAAAATTAATGGCACCCTTACTGAAACGCTGCTTGCGCAAACGTTGCGCAATATCATTCAATAAAAAGATATCTTCTTTATAGAGGCCTTCCTTTTCTTCAATGATCTGCTGCACATCTTCATACGTATAACGATGATCGGAATGGATCACCGTCTTTCCCAACCAATGTTCTTTTACTTCTCCTTTACTGTTCATTTGAAAAATAGCAGAGAAGGTGAACTTATCTTCGTTGGGACGCAGTGAACATAATTCATTGGATATTTTTTCAGGCAGCATCGGATTCACTCTGTCCGGTAAATAAACAGAAGTAGCACGTTTGTATCCTTCTTCATCCAATAAGGTATCAGGATGTACATAATAACTTACATCGGCAATATGCACACCGATCTCATAGAGATCATTCTTTAATTTCTGAATACTGATCGCATCATCAAAGTCTTTTGCATCAACGGGATCAATGGTAAACGTGCGTATCTTTCTACAATCTCTTCTTTTTTTGATCTCTTCGATATCTAATACAACAGGAAGTTTCATGGCCTCTTGTAATACAGTTGTATCAAATGACAAAGGGAAACCTGCTTCCGCCAGAATACCTTTCATTGATGCATCGTTCTCATCTTCGGGTTTCATGATACTGATGATCTCTCCCACCGGTTTCTTATCTCCTTTTTCCCACTGAACCAGTCTGGCAACAACACGTTCTTTATTCTTGGCGCCTTTTAACTTATTTAAAGGAATGAACAGATCGGGCATGGGTTTATCGGTATCAGGAATAAAGAAAGCGAAGTTTGTTCCCATCTGAAGATGCCCTGTAAACTCAGTTTGTTTACGTGATATCACTTCGGTTATCCTTCCTTCTTTTTTTCTGGTACCCGCATTTTCTTTGATCACTTTTACACGCACGGTATCACCATGCAGGGCAGTATTGAAATCGCCCTGACGAACCAATATGTCCCCGCTACCGTCGCTGATCACGACATAGCCGATACCACTCCTGGTCACTTCCAACTGGCCTTTCACTGCTATGGCTTGTGCATGTTTATGTGGATGTTGTTTTGTTTTTTTGCTCTTGCTCATGAGGTTGGATTAAATTGAAAGTTCTTTATAAAAGAAATAACTGCTGCATCAAATTGTTCACCTTCTTCAAACAAAAAGTGATGCTTTATGGGGATGACGAATAAAGGCAGTTCTTCTAATTCATCTCTGAATTTTGTTAAGCGTACCGCATCTTTTTCTGTTGTGAGTATAAATTTTTTTCACTGTCAATATCCTGAAAGATCTCTTTTATTTCGTTCAGGTCATCAATTGAAAAGATATGATGATCGGGATAATCTTTCTGATAATAAGTGCTGGCATGATGTAAAAGAAATTCTTTCAAAGGTTTTGGATTGGCAATACCGCATACCAATAAAATTTCATCCTCCTGCGTTACTTTTCTTTGAATGGATGAATTGATATGATAAGGTATTCCATATTCTATGCTTGTAAAATATATTTTTTGTGTTGTTAAAGGATGAATACGACGAATCAGTTTTTGTTTTTGTACTGTAGAAAGGTCAGCCGGACATTTTGTTACGATAATGATATCACTTCTTTTTGCTGATGACCATTCATCCCGCAGATCCCCTGTAGGAAGAAAGAAATCCCTTGAATACAAATTGCTGTATTCGGTGAGCAGAATATTCAATCCGGCATTTACTGCCCTGTGTTGAAAAGCATCATCTAATATGATGCATTGTAAATTAGGTCGATCCTGCAATAATTCGGGAATGGCCAATATCCTTTTTTCTCCAACACCTACTGCCACATCCGGGAACTTGATATGAAATTGCATGGGTTCATCCCCAATATCCAAAGCAGTGGTCGTATGGTTTGCCAAAACATAACCTTTGGTCTTTCGCTTATAGCCCCTGCTTAAAGTAGCGATGCTGAACTGCTGATGCAGCAGATCCAAAAGATATTCTACCATGGGCGATTTGCCGGTTCCGCCAACAGCAATATTGCCTACACAAATGATGGGGAAATTAAATTCAGCTGAATGAAAATATTTTTTATCGTACATCCAATTCCTTATCATCACGATGATGCCATACACTAAAGCAAAAGGCAATAATAATATGCGAAATGATTTGAGGAAAAAGTTATTGAAATTCATAAATATGCTGAGGGGTGATGCAGATATTTAAAGGTACATCAAAAGCAGAAATATCATCAATTTTATCGATAGGATCATAATATGATAAAGCGATCTTGGTACCGGTTTTGCTGCAACTGTTGAAGAACCTGTCGTAAAAACCTCTGCCATATCCAACCCTATTCCCTGATCGATCACAGATCAGCATCGGTACTAAAATAAGGTCTATTTCATCTGCAGCCAGTTCCATTCCAAATTCCGGTTCCACAATATTGAATGTATTGGCTTCAAAGGCTGTGTCTTCATTGGTCAGAACAGCTTTCATTTCAGTTGTTTCAAAATTGGTGACGGGATAAGCAATGCGAACATCCGGGATCATGTGTTCGAGATAACGGGAGATCAAATGTGTATTGGGCTCATTCATATTTTCCATTGGCCAATACGTTAAAACCGTATGGATATTACTCAGATCAATTTTTTGAAATTGTATCAATAAGAGATCGTCCCAGATCAATTTATCTTTTGCTGAAATGGTTTTTCTCTTTTCTTTAAAGAGGGTTCTTATTTCTTTTTTATTCATTCACTATGAATTGGTGAAAAAGGAAAACAATGTGGTTCCATAATTTCGTACAAAACTAAAACCTTCAAAGCTTTCATATTTGTTACGCGGTGTATGTTCCAGCACAAAATAGCCTTCCTTATTGATGAGTTTTTTTTGTACGATGATCTTAGGTAATCGCCCATGAGCATCC
>CAIMKO010000186.1 GCA_903841915.1 uncultured Chitinophagaceae bacterium
ATGCTTCCTCATCCTGTTCTTTGATTTTTTCCATGCCCTCATAATCTTCCTTTTTGAATTTGAATGATTGAAGATGTGTGGTGTAAATACGAAAAGTGTCTGTCTCTTTTACAACATCAGCATAGATCAAACTTTCAGCAACGCGATATTTGATCCTTCCGGAATCGACAAAACGGTATTTGGAAAATATGATACAGCCCGAATAATAAGCACCATTGCTGCGCTGATAATCCTTTGAAAAATAATGATAAGGGTAGCTTTTGGAAAAAAGTGAAATATTATCTGCTTGTGTACCGGAATGTTTGGCGCTGTTAAACTCTTGCAAACACACAATATCAGGCTCCAGTTTGATGATGGTTGCTGCAACATCTTCACGAATATGCCTTTTCGTTTCCTTGTTTTTGGTAAGGCCGTTAAAACTTTCCACATTCCAGTCGATGATCCTGATCACATTGTTTTCTTTCTTGTTCTCAAAGCCTTCTTTTGAATGAAACGCAAAAAAAACAATGATCTGCTGCCAGCCGATCGCCAGTGTTAAAATGGTGATCAAAACCATTCTCGGTTTTGCCATGAGCCAGAAAACGATAGAACAGAGTAAGATCAATATGAAATAGGGAACAAGTATTCCTAGAAAACCGATCCACCAAAATTTTGCAGGATTTAACCAGGGTGATAAGCAGGCAAGCAAAAATAAAACCGAGATCAGTATATTCAGAACAACAATGATTGATTTAGCTGTTTTCCTGAAACCGTTTTTTGCCATACTGTAAATGTAACAAAAACAATTACCTCAATTGTATGTCAACCAAATTTGGATAATGATCGGATAAATGAAGATGCGGCGTATGATGTTGAACGGTTTTTAAACGCTGATCCATCAACACCACATCAATGCGTAATGTTGGGGAAATACTATCGTATGTGCCACCAAAGCCAAAACCCGTAGTCAAAAATGCATCAGATAGATTTTTTCTGAGATGCTGATAGACATAGCTTGCGGGAACAGAATTCAAATCACTGCAAAAGAAAAATGGGATACTCGTTTTATTCATTTCTGATTTGATCAATTTGGCTTGATCAATATGAATTTTATCAAAGAATTTTAATTTCCTGAAAGTATTCGAGTGAAAAAGCAAACCGGAATCTGCCTCTAAAAAATTGTATTCTCTTGGTGAAGCATTTTGTGCATGAATAGCCATTGAACTGAGATGTGCATTGAATATTTTTATTGGGTGACCTCTAAAATTTATGGTTGCAAATTGTACTCCTTCAGAAGATGGGTTAGTTGAATATCTGATCCTTCCGGTATCGGAAAGTGGTATTCTCGAAAAGATCGTTGCACCATATTGTTCGGGTTTATCACTTTTACCGTATACATAATCAATCGGAAAATAAACATATGGATAATGCAAAGAATCTCTTACATAATCAAGGTCTGCATAAAACCAAGGCGCAATAAAGTTTGAAAAGTCCTGAAAACACATCACATCTGCATCGCTTTGCTGAATGAAAGCAAACATTTGACGGCGAACACTGTTGGGGGCATCATTTTTTTTCTGGCAATCACCAAAATAATTCACATTCCAGGACAGGATGCGAAGGCTTTTCTCAGCTTTTTGTGCAATAAAATCTTTTCGTTCGTGAAAACCAAAAACAGAACTGATATTTTGATATCCCGCAAGTAGAACCATCAAAAATATCCAGCTTGTTTTCCTGTAAATGATCAATGATAAGAGAAACAAAACGATCATGCCCGCCAGTAGATATACAAAACCTAAAGCTAAAAAAGTAAGGGGCCAAAAATTAACGGGATTGATATAAGGTGTTAAACAGGCAATAAGATAAACGGCAGCATAGCAAATACCGGCAATGAAAAAAATATTTTTAAATGTAGATCTTTTTTGTGCAGCCATTCTAACTCAAAGTTCTTCTTTACTGGCTCTTTTCAAAAATTCTTTTTCTTCATTGGTCAGCATATGATAACCTTGATCGTGAATTTTATCCAGAATTTCATCCAGTCTTTGCTGGGTAAGATTGGGTGTTTTTTGAAAGGGCTCAGTGGTTGATTTATAAAAAAGTTTCTCTTTATTGGATTTTTGCGTTTGTTTCTTTTCGGGATTGAATAGATCGTTGATCCAATCAACTAGATTGTTCATCCAATCACTCCAGTCATTCCCTCTTCTTAATTGACGAACAAAAATATAACCGATTGCCCCACCCGCTAAATGCGCGATGGCATATCCCCCGCTCGAACCGGCAAGGGTAGCATAGTCGATAGCTACATATACAACCGTTAATACCCATAACGGGATACCACCATTGATCATGGGGAACAAACGATAATCCGGCGCTAGCGAAGTTGTTGCAACAGCCACCGCCATCACAGCAGCACCTCCACCCAACAGATCGGGTACTGTATTGATATTTTGATGTAAGGCAGGAATTAAATTCACACTTAATAAAAAGAAAATGGCTCCGGCAAATCCACCATAGAGATAAATGGGAAATATTTTTTTGTTACCTGTGAGGTCTTGTAATATAAATCCGAATGCCCATAACCATAACAATGTGCTGATCAATCCCCAGATGCTTAATTGAGAAAACATATAAACGACAATGGTCCAGGGCCTGGTTATTAATTTTTCCGTCGCACCGGGTAAAGTGAACCATTCCAATATCTGCTTATGGAAAAAAGTTTCCGCCGTTATTGTATCGGGATAAGATAAAAAATAAACGATCCTTAAAAAGTTGAGTAATACAAAAACGAGCGCATTCACTGCAACCAATAATACCAATGTATTGTTGCTTTGTCCTAAAAGCGGACTTTTACCTGTTTTGTATTCTTTTACACTCATGGTTCAAAGGTCCATAAAAAGCCGGGACTATCATTCGGCTTTAATAAAACGTTTTTCTATTTTTTCTGTTCCAGAAATACACGAGTAAAAAACCAACCAGCGCACCACCCAAATGTGCAACATGCGCCACATTATCACCGGCAGAATTGTTAATGGCCATGCTTAATTCAAAACCCGCATACAATAGGACAAACCATTTTGCTTTGAGGGGAATAAAGAAGTAGATATAAATTTTTGTATTCGGAAATAAATAACCAAACGCTACCAAACATCCAAACACAGCACCGGAAGCACCCAGTGTTGCCTCATTCAGTTTCATATAGAATCTTTCTCTGTACAGCGCCTGAGAACCCGCATCCAATGCGTTAAATGCACTGATGATATGTTCGTTTTCAAAATATAAAACGATCATATGACAAAGTGCTGCGCCTAGTCCGCAAACCAAATAAAAAGTAAGAAAACGTTTAGGTCCCCACAGATTTTCTAAAATGCTGCCAAACATCCACAAAGCAAACATGTTTCCGAAAATATGCCCAAGGTCGCCATGCATGAACATATGGGTGATGAATTGCCATGGACGAAACAAAGGACTTTGCCATGTATGCAAAGCAAACAGGTCTTCCATATTGATCAATTGCCTGCCTACCGTATTCTGCGCCAGAAAAAATAATCCGTTTAATATTAAAAGATTTTTAATAATTGCCGGTAATATTTGAAAGCTGCTTGGTCTGAATTCTGTCATACCCCTATCCCCTAAAGGGGAATTTTTTATCTCTCGAAAGAGTTTGTTTAATAATAATTTTTATGCCCGAATAAATGCCTTACTCCCCTTTAGGGGTTGGGGGCTTTAATTTTAGTTGCATCACATTTTCGATATGGTGTGTATGCGGAAACATATCTACCGGTTGAATTTTTGTTACCATATATTTTTCATCCAGTAAAGCAATGTCTCTTGCCTGTGTTGCAGGATTACAACTAACATACACAATCACGGGTGCTGCAATTTCCAATAACTTCCGCACTAATTTCTCATGCATGCCTGCTCTTGGGGGATCGGTAATAACAACATCCGGTCTGCCATGTTTTTCAAAGAAAGCATCATCACAAATATCGATCACATCACCGGCCACAAATACAGAGTGTAAAATTTGGTTCAACGCTGCATTCTCTTTGGCATCTTCAATGGCTTCGGCAATTAATTCCACACCAACGATCTTCTTTGCGTCTTTACTGGCGAAAATACCAATACTACCCGTACCGCAATAGAGATCATAAACAGTTTGTGTGCCGTTTAGTTCAGCATATTCTCTGGTGACCTGATATAATTTTTCCGCCTGCCGTGAATTCGTTTGAAAAAAAGACTTTGGACTGATCTTGAATTGAAAATTTTCTAATTTTTCAATGATGGAACCCTTACCGTAATAAACCTGCGGATGCAGATCGTAAATGCTGTCGTTGAATTTTTTGTTGATGGTGTAAAGCAAGGTCGTGATCTGTGGAAATTGTTTCAGCAGCTGATCAAATAAGTTTGACTGATGCGCTTCCTCATAGCCCAATACTATATTGATCATCAATTCACCTGTTGTGGCGGAACGAACCACCACATTGCGCAACCATCCCTCATGCGATTTAATATCATAGAAAGGAAGCTCATGTTCCAGTGCATAAGCAACAATTGCTTTACGAATTAAATTGGTGGGCTCCTGTTGTAAGTGACAGGTATCGATCTCCACGATCTTATCGAATACACCTTTTGCATGAAAACCGCCAAAGCCACCCTCATTAACTATTTCAGCGCCTTCACTTTTTAATTTTCTGAACTCATCTGATGGGATGAATTTTTTATTGCAAAATGTAAACTCTAATTTATTTCGGTAATGTCTTGTTTCGGCTGCGCCAATAATGGGGAATAATGCAGGCAATGCTACTTTACCGATCCGGCTTAAATTATCGCTTACCTGTTTTTCTTTGTAGAGCAACTGTTTTTCATAAGGGAGGCTTTGCCATTGACATCCGCCGCATACACCAAAATGAGAACAGAAGGGTTTGACCCTGTCGGGTGAATATTTTTTAAACCGCAGCGGATATCCCTCTGCCCAATCTTTTTTGCTCTTTTGCAATTGTACATCCACCACGTCACCGGGCACGGTGCCTTCAATAAAAATAACCTTACCGTCAACCCTAGACAAGCATTTACCTTCTGCTGCATAATCCTGCACCAGCACATCTTCCAATACTATGGCCCTTTTTTGTTTTCTCACTGCGGCAAAAATAGGGCGTTGAGGGATTGAAAAAATTTAATTGTTGTTAAACAAAAACAATCTTACAGAATGAATATTAGGCCTGCTTTTTAGTTGGTATGATCAAAAGAGGTATGGAAGTATGATGTAACACTTTTTCAGTTACGTTCCCCATGATGATATTTTCCAGCCATCTTCTGCTGTGAGAGCCCATTACAATAGCATCAGCCTCCAACTCTTTGGCCGTCTCTAAGATGCAATCTGCAAAACCGCCCTCCTTAACAAGCGTGTGAATGCCTTTATCATTGAGATGCTGTTTGGTTTGATTCAGAAATAGCTGTGAAGCTTTTTTAAGGTCTTCAATTACATTTAACTGCAGCGGACCAATATCAACATATCCCGTAAATCCCATGATAGGATTGTATTGCGATAAAGAATAATACTCCGGATCTGCTATAACATGCAGTAATGTTATTTCGGCAGCCATGGATTTAGCCAATGCATAACCTTTTTCGGCTACTTCTTGTGCAGTAGGATCGTAATCAAGTGCGATCAATACTTTTGTTGTTTTATTTGTTTTCATATTCTTCTTTTTTAATGGTGAAGAATGAAAAATGGTAGGACAGATCTTTTTCTCTACTATTTAAACTTTGAGAGTTGAGAAACTTTTTGAGATGGTTTTATCTGAAGGAATTCATGGCCCTCTGATGATTGCCTTTTTAGTTCTGAGATCCTTTCTGTGTCTTCTTCAACAGATGCACGCAAAAGGTCATCCAGCGTGATGACTCCTTTGAATAAAAACTCTTCAACAACAGGCAAATAATGCGTTTTGAATGTATGCATCAGTCCCATACAACGATGAATCGTATCCCCGCTATCTACAATGGGCAGTTGGCCGCTCATGATCTCCTTCACGGTGGTATGATGCGAGTCTTTTCCTTCCAGAATGATTTTGTGCGAATAATCTTTTTCGCTCATCACACCAATATAGTTACCGCTTTCCAGCACAATAACAAAGTCTCTGTTCTCGGATTTCATTAAAGCCAATGCATCAATAACCGGAGCGTCACCACTAATATTAAGATGGTGTAGAGTGTTTTTTTTAAGAATATCATTAACCGTTTTCATACAATAATTTTAAAGGTTAAGTGATAAATCCTGACTGATCAAAGAGCCCTAAATTCATCACCCTAAAGTTACTTAACTATTAAGGGAATAAGTATGATTTTTGTAAGTATTAACTAAATAAAATGCTTTGCTGTAAAAGGTTTGCGCTAAGTAGACTTTGATGCTCATTTTTATGAGGATCATCCTGTTCGGGCAAATAATTGATGTTATAACCTACGAATTATTGCTTTCCGAACCGTTTAAAATAATACAGGTTTTAGCAAGTGCTAAAACCTGTATTATTAATGTGACCCACAAGAGCATGATCCTGTGACCCTCTGATGATAAAAAAACTTCAAACGGATCATCATTTCAACCAGAACAGGTTAGAAGATTACTGAACTTTTAATTAATAATGATTG
>CAIMKO010000187.1 GCA_903841915.1 uncultured Chitinophagaceae bacterium
AATAAGACTTTCGGTATCTCATCATCATTGCGGCATTTATGTGCTATCTGCCTCCCTTCAAACATTTCGTATTTTCAATATGACTGGAAAAAAGAATTATGGAATTTGTTTTTTGTGACAGGAATTATTTTCGGAGGTGTCATTTCTGCAACAGTTTTAGCAGACCCAAATCCCGTCAACCTGAATCCTGCATTGATACAAGAACTACATGGGTACGGTATCAAAAATTATGATCAATTACTTCCGATAGACATATTCAACTGGCAGTCCCTATTAACGATCAAAGGATTTATACTAATGGTAGTTGGAGGGTTTCTGGTAGGCTTTGGAACAAGATATGCAGGGGGCTGTACATCGGGTCATTCTATTACAGGGCTTAGTAATTTACAATGGCCATCCTTGATCGCCACTATTTGCTTTATGGCCGGAGGGTTTATCATGGCTAATTTGATCCTTCCATTTATTTTAAAATTATGATCATGCCGATTCAGGAAACCAATACCGATTTTGAAGTACGTTCTTTAGATGCCATGTGCATCAATGAAAGTGAATTAGTCCATCCATGGTGGTTTAATTTCAAGTATCTTTTTGCTGGAATCATTTTCGGGGTCATTCTCGTGAAAGCCCAAGTGATTTCCTGGTTCAGGATACAAGAAATGTTCCGACTGCAAAGCTTTCATATGTATGGTGTGATCGGTTCTGCAGTAATAACAGGTGCCATATCTGTATTTATCATTAAAAGGTTCGAAATAAAAACCATCTACGGAGAAGAAATAAAATTCTATCCAAAACAATTCAGCAAAGGACAAATCATCGGTGGCTTATTATTTGGCTTTGGATGGGCTTTAACCGGGGCTTGTCCGGGACCATTGTTTGCACAGATAGGAACCGGTGCAACGGTCATAGTTTTAAGTTTAATAAGCGCAGTAGCCGGCACCTGGGTATATGGTTTATTGAGCAAGATTTTACCGCATTAGGCTAATGATCTTTTCATCAACCAATCCTGTTGTACATCTTTCCCTAAAACAAAATCTTGTTCACCAAAGATCTCAAAGCCATTCTTTTGATAGAATACAATAGCTCTCGGATTTTGTTTCCATACACCTAACCATATCATTTGTTTATTCTTTTGTATGGCAATAGAGATAGATTCTTCTATCAATATTTTGCCAATCCCTTTACCTATTTTCTCTTTAATGGAATAAATCCTTGCAATTTCCAGAGTTGACCAATCTTTCAACTGATCCTGTGCTTTTGATTCACTGAGTTTTACATACCCGCATAACTGTTCGTTATCATATGCAAACAAGAATGTATTATCTGTGTTATTTAATTCTGCGATGACGATATCTAGACTGAAATGTTCCTGAAGAAACATATCCATATCTTCCTTTGTATTGTATGCATGATAAGTATCGTAAAATGTTGTACGACTTATATCAGCCAATAAAGCCGCATCTTCAATAGTAGCGATCCTGCTATGAATTTTTTGCATGGAGAAAATGGAAAATTAAATTGGAAATTCATCCTTATTTGGCTCAAGAGAAACCGCGCTGTCAATCACTTTACCGCCCTCAGTTTTCAGCATTCTTGAAGGGTAACGATTGATCACTATAAAATCATGGGTCGCCATAATGATGGATGCCCCATAATCTTTTGCGATCTGAAATAATAATTGCATGATCTCATCACTTGTTTCAGGATCAAGATTCCCTGTTGGCTCATCTGCCAGTATCAATTTAGGTGAATTCAATAAAGCTCTTGCAATATCCACACGTTGCTGTTCGCCACCACTCATTTCAAAAGGCATTTTGAACCCTTTACTTTTCAATCCCACTTTATCCATTACATCATTTATCTTTTCTTCCATCAATCTTTCATCTTTCCAGCCGGTTGCACGCAACACAAATCGCAAATTTTCATGAACGGTTCTGTCTGTCAACAATTGGAAATCTTGAAATACCACCCCTAAATTTCTGCGGAGATAAGGAACTTTTTTCCAATTCATTTCCTTGAGATCATAACCAACAACAGATGCTGTACCTTCTGTTAAAGTTAATTCACCATATAAAGTTTTGAGTAGACTACTTTTACCTGTCCCGGTTTTACCAACGAGGTACACAAATTCTCCCTTATTAACGGTAAAATTTACATTTGATAAAATAAGCGAATTGCCCTGGTAAATATTGGCATTGTGAATAGATACAACTGTTTCTGACATAGTGCTGATTTAATCAGTATTGAATATTTGATAACGAAGTTGACCCCTGAAATAGTATGTTTTTACACTAAAAGCCTGTTAATACCTAATCTCTCCAAAGTTCCCTTTTAAAATAAGTTCCTTTTTAGCTGATGATTCTACCCTTCCAATGATTTGTGCATCAATATTGAACTGTTTAGCCACTTTGATCATTTTGCGGGCAGTATTTTCATTGGTGAAAATTTCTAACCGATGTCCCATATTAAATACCTGATACATCTCTTTGTGATCGGCTTTTGAATTCTGCTGAATGAGTTTAAAGATGACCGGAGGATCAAACAAATTATCTTTAATCACCCGCATATTACGTGGCAGATATTTCATGCATTTGGTTTGCCCGCCGCCACTGCAATGTATCGCACCATTGATATCTGCAAAATATCTTTCCATAAATATCTTCATCAATGGCGCATACGTTCTTGTTGGACTCAGCAATAATTTACCAATATTAAGGAGAGGCAATTCATAACTGATAGCAATTTCATCCTGCAGTTTGCTTTTTCCAATATAAACAACATCTTTTGGTAGTTTAGGCTCGTAGGTTTCAGGATATTTTTCGGCATAATATTTACTTAAAATATCGTGCCTTGCACTGGTCAAACCATTACTTCCTAAACCGCTATTATATTCCGTTTCATAAGATGAAATACCACTGCTGGAAAACCCGACAATAACATCACCCGGCGCTATTTTCTCATTGGTGATAAGCTTTGATTTTGGCCAGCGTGCAGTCATCGTTCCATTCACTGCAACTGTTCTTACAACATCACCTACATCTGCTGTTTCTCCGCCCAGATAATAAATATTTACACCATGTACTTTGAGTTTATCAAAAAACTCCTGTGTGCCATTGATCAGTGCCTCAATTACTTCGGCAGGTATCACGGCCTTATTTCTGTCAATAGTGGAAGAAAATAAAAAATTATCATATACACCAACACAAAGCAGGTCATCAATATTCATAGCGATCGCATCCTGTGCTATACCTTTCCAAACACTTACATCCCCGGTTTCTTTCCAATACAAATAAGCAAGGATACTTTTACTGCCTGCACCATCCGAATGACTGATATTAACCACTTTGCTGTTCCCTCCCAAATAATCAGGATACATTTTGCAAAAAGCATAAGGATATAATCCCTGATCCAATTTCTTAATAGCTGCGTGTACATCTTCTTTCTGGGCTGAGACACCGCGTTTAGAATAAAGAGACATATATAAATTTTACGATAGTTAAATTAACAATACAAAAGTACGAGAATGATAAATGCTGAAAAGCTTTAGTTTTGCAGTCTTGTATGAAAGTTTATCAGGAATTATCAACTTTACCAATTTTTAACAAAGCTGTTGTTACTATCGGCACTTTTGACGGCGTTCATCTGGGTCACAAACAGATCATCAAACAATTGAAAGAAACCGCTGAAAATATCGGCGGAGAGACCGTCATTATAACATTCCATCCGCATCCCAGAAAAGTTATTTCATCAGTTCCGGGTGATATCAAACTGCTGAATACGCTGAAAGAAAAGATAACATTACTCGATACTGCTGGCATCGATCATCTGGTAATTGTTCCTTTTAACCATGCATTTGCCAATCAAACTGCTGCGGAATATATCAAAGACTTTTTGTGGAAAAATTTTAAACCGCATACCATCATTATCGGGTATGACCACCGTTTTGGAAAAGGACGTGAAGGCGATTACCATTTGATGGACCAATACAGTATGTCGCTAGATTTTAACGTAAAAGAAATTCCGGAACAGGTCTTAAATGAAATCATTGTAAGTTCTACAAGGATCCGTGAGTCTTTATTGAAAAGCGATATTGATACAGCCAATAAATTTCTTGGCTACGATTATTTTTTTGAAGGAATAGTGATCGAGGGAAATAAACTAGGTAGAACGATCGGTTATCCAACGGCCAATCTACAAATTGAAAGTGAAGAAAAATTGATTCCTGGGAATGGGGTGTATGCTGTGGAAGTCCAAGTCGGGAATCAGGAATCGGGAGTCAGCAGTCGGGAGTCAGCAGTCGGGAGTTTGAAAGGCATGATGAATATTGGTGTTAGGCCTACGGTGGATGGAAAGAAAAGAATGATCGAAGTAAATATTTTTGATTTTGATGAAGATATTTATACGCAAACTTTAAAAGTGCATGTAAAACATTATATACGTGGCGAAGTTAAATTTAACAGCCTGGATGAGTTGAAAGGCCAATTATTAAAGGATAAAGTTTCCGCGAAAACATTTTTTAAAAGCTAAGATTTATCCCCATATAAAAATTCCTTTTGGCAGCAGGATTGTAAAATCTTCTGGACGCCGCATTGATATCATTCCCCAAACTATAGCATTCATTTAATAAATTATCAACCCCCGCATAAACATGGGCATGTGATTTTTGTACACTGAAATGTTTGCCCAGCTTAGCTTGCAGCAAATGATATGCATCAGAATTCTCATCATTGGCGTCATCCAATGGAAGTGCAGAAGTTTCTGTGTATTGCATATTGAAATAAAAATTCTTTGTTTCCATTTCCAGGCCAGTTACCCAGTTATTTTTTGGAACACCTGTTACTGCATTCCCCGAATAATCATTTATTCCTTGTGTATAGGAAGAAAAGTAATAAGGTTGATACGTATAACTGCTCCAGATATTCAAACCCTTTATAAAATTTGTTGTATGCTCCAACAAATGATATTTCAACCACAACTCTATTCCTTTTTCAGAAATGCTTCCTGCATTTACAAAGTATTGTTGTCCCAGAGCATTGTTTCGGAGAACGATCGCATCTTTCAATTCGAAATCATAAAAAGCAAGGTCAAATTGCAAACGATGATGAAGAATATCTCCTTTTATCGCCGTTTCAAAATTCCATCCGTATTCAGGTTGCAGTTCGCTGTGAAATATCCTGTCCTGTGGATGGACCTCAGCCAGCGATGGCGGCGAAAATTCTTTGGCAGCAAGCACATACAAAGAAATAGATGGATCGATTTTATATAATAAAGCAATTCGGGGTGCTGCAATATTTTTATTTTGTGTAGCAACATAATCGCTGTTTATATCGGT
>CAIMKO010000188.1 GCA_903841915.1 uncultured Chitinophagaceae bacterium
AAGAAAAAATAGATGATGCATTACAACGCACAGCTGTTGAAGATATCTGGGGCGTAGGTTATCAATATGCAACCAAGCTTCGCCAATTAAGGATCAATACCGCATTGGATCTGAAAAGAATGAGTACCGAATGGGCGCATCGCCATCTGGGTGGTGTAGTAGGCATTCGCCTAATAAAAGAATTGAATGGCGAACCTGCAATAGTGATGGAAGAAGAACTCCTTAATAAAAAAATGATCGCTACAACAAGAATGTTTGGGCAGCCTGTTACCAAAATCAAAGACATCAAAGAAGCTATAGCCACTTATACATCCCGTGCCGCAGAGAAATTACGCAGGCAAAACGGCGCTGCAAAAACGATCAGCGTATTCATCGTTCCAAAAGCCGAATCGCACAGCACACATTTTCGTCACGGACCATCCATTGGCACTTATGTTCATTTACCTGTTGCCACTTCCATCACTAATGAATTGATCAAACCCGCTGTTGCATTAGTTGACAGATTATTTGAAGAAGGGACTATTTATAAAAAAGCAGGTGTTATGTTGAGTGGCATTGTTCCCGACACATCCATTCAGGGAAATTTATTCTTACCTGAAACAAAAAATAATCAACGTTTACTCATGAACATGATCGATAATGTAAACTTCAGTATGCGTGATGACGTATTAAAGTTTGCTGCATCAGGAACAGATCGGGATTGGAAAATGCGTCAGGAATTGCGTTCCAAAAGATATACTACGAGATGGGAAGAATTGTTCAAGATAAAATGATCATTGCTTTATTTCTACAGGATATCTTTCAAATAATTTTTTCATCCCTAATTCTGTTTGTTTTTCTGCAGATGATTTTTTACTCGGCACAATTCCTGTTATTGATCCTTTCCAAACAGTTTTATTTTCTGCGGCATCAATAAAATCTAACGAAACAGCAGCTTCGCGATAAAGTCCCAAAATATTTACAGGAGAGCTAGGCTGACTGAGTTGTGATTGTTCCCTCACCACAATACCAATATTTATTAAAAGATCGGGATGAGTAAGTGATTGCGCATACCCACGTTTATTCATTTCATCAATGATGGCACTCTTTAAAATATTGGTTCGTTCGGTAAAATTTTTTGTGATCGTATCACCCGATGCTTTCAATTCATAAAAACCAAAGGTCTTATACCTTGTAAAATCAATTGCATCTGCAGATTTCGTGTAGCTGATCTTCATAGGAGAACAGGAAGCCAATGCAAACAAAAACAATAAGCAAGCAACATTTTTCATAACAACCATTTTATTGTTTAAAAAAGTGTGGGCTGAATAAAGATCGGCTTCTGCAAAGTTACATCACAAGCAGCATTCAATTGGTCAACAAGATAAACAGTTAGTTCGGGCGAAAAGGTTTCGTCATGCATGTGCATGAAAAAGTATAATTCTTCCAATCCGTTATCCAACCAGTATTTGATACGCTTGATCCAATCATCAATTCTTGTATAGTCGGTTGTGTGCAAACTGTTTCCCACATAGCGGATAAAGGCTTTGGGTACCGTAAGATGCATATGTGCGCAATCTCTTCGGCCGCTGGTGTCTGTAATAACAGCACCTACATTTATCTGCTTCAATGTTTCAACTAATTCGTTTCGGATATTTTCTTTGGCAAACCAATCGGGATGGCGAACTTCCAAAAAGAATTGAATATCTGTGGGAAGTGATCGTAAAAAATCGAAGAGTTCCTGTTTTCTTTTCGGTGTAAATGCATCACTTACCTGCACAAACACCGGGCCCAGATGTTTTTCAAAAGCAAGAATACCATGTAAGAATTCTGTGGTGATGAAATCCTTTCCTTTCAAACTGCCGCGATGCGTAACACCCTGATACATCTTTGGGCAAAACATAAAATCTTTATCGCCTGCTTTTGCTGCCCACTTGG
>CAIMKO010000189.1 GCA_903841915.1 uncultured Chitinophagaceae bacterium
CTGTATTTTTTTTTAATAAGGATCCCGTTATTGGTGGATAATAGATGCTGTATGTCTTTCAGTTCAGGTAATTTAAGAAAATGATCTCCCCAGAAATCTTTTCTAAAATGCGCAACAACCGCAGCCCCGAATATATTGTGATGAGATTTTCGGAACCAATGGGGGAGATCACTTGCGAGAAAAAAAATATCATTCGTAGAATAATTTCCAACATAATCCCCAATGAGTGCAGTTCCATGTCCTTCAGTGATCAATATCAGTTCACATTCAACATGCTTATGCCAGTTTGTTTCAAAATTTGGCGTGCTATAAGTCCTGCATGCAAATGAATTCGATTCTTCAACATATATTTTCTGAATGAGGGTTTTCATGAATAGTTGTTATATTATCATAAAATAGATTTAAAGCTACTATAAAATGATAAGATAGCATATTTTTATTCCTGTATAGCAGTTGCGCAATTTTATTTACCGTTCTACTTTTGTTTTCTAAAGTAACGGTTGCAGTCTTCCTATTTTTTAAAGTCGAGTTATTATCTCCTGCATCGTTATCAGATCAACAAATAAATCTTTAACAATAAAAAAGAAGATCATGTCAGTTTTAATTGGAGAGAAAGAATTTTTTAAAGGGATCTCAAAGATCCAGTACGAAGGTTTGGAAAGCGACAATCCATTGGCTTATCGTTGGTATCAAGAAAATAAAGTGGTAGCAGGTAAAACGATGAAAGAGTGGTTGCGTTTTGCAGTGGCTTATTGGCATTCATTTGTAGGAAATGGCGGAGATCCTTTCGGAGAACCCACTCAGATTTATCCCTGGAATGAAAAACAGGATGCCATTTCCAAAGCAAAAGAAAAAGCAGACGCAGCATTCGAGTTCATCACCAAATTAGGCTTGCCTTATTATTGTTTTCATGATGTGGATGTTGTAGACTACAGCAATGATGTGAATGAGAACGATAAACGTTTACAAACATTAACTGCTTATTTAAAACAAAAGCAGGATGCAAGTGGTGTAAATCTATTATGGGGTACTGCCAATGTGTTCAGTAACAGAAGATATATGAATGGTGCTTCTACCAATCCTGATTTTCATGTACTCACACATGCTGCTGCACAGGTAAAAGCTGCACTTGATGCAACGATCGCATTGAAAGGTGAAAACTATGTGTTCTGGGGCGGCAGAGAAGGTTACATGTCTTTATTGAATACGAATATGAAACGTGAGAAAGAACACCTGGCAAAATTCCTCCACACTGCGAAAGACTATGCCAGAAAAAATGGGTTTGCAGGAACATTCTTTATAGAGCCAAAACCATGTGAACCAACCAAACATCAATATGATTACGACAGCGAAACCGTAATTGGTTTCCTGCGTCAATATGATCTGATTAATGACTTTAAATTGAATATTGAAGTGAATCATGCAACCCTTGCAGGACATACATTCCAACATGAATTGCAGGTTGCTGTTGATGCGGGATTATTAGGATCTATGGATGCGAATCGAGGTGATTATCAAAATGGTTGGGATACCGATCAGTTTCCTAATAATATCAATGAATTGACTGAAGCCATGCTGATCATTATGGAAGCAGGTGGTTTTGGCGGTGGTGGTATCAACTTCGATGCAAAGAGAAGAAGAAATTCTACCGATGTTGCTGACCTTTTCCATGCACATATCGGCGGTATCGATACGTTTGCAAGGGCATTGATCGCTGCAGATGCTATTTTAACAAGATCCGACTATAAGAAATTGCGTGCAGATCGTTATGCATCTTTCGACGCAGGGAAAGGAAAAGAATTTGAAGAAGGAAAATTATCCTTGGAAGATCTCAGAGCTTATGCTGTTGAAAATGGTGAACCGAAAGTTACCAGCGGTAAACAGGAATACTTTGAAAATATAGTGAACAGATTTATTTAGCGTTTAAGAAACGGGGTACGGTAGATCGTATCCCGTTTTTATTTTTTAATGATTGCTTTAAACAAAGACCTATGGCATTTATTGATACCTCGTCCAAATCAACTCAATCAAGTTTTAAGAAAGGAAATCCATTGTATACCATGATGCTCACCTTGGTGGCAACATTGGGCGGACTGCTCTTTGGTTATGATACCGCAGTAGTGAATGGTGCTGAAAAATCCTTGGTGGGTTTTTATATCGGCGATCCTGAAAAAAATAAGTTTGTTCCGGAGATCATTCAAGTGATCAGTCAGTACAGAATCACTTTGGTGCTTGTATTATTTCTGGTATTCGTTATTATTTGCGGACAAATTTTCAAGTTATTGGGTAAGCAAAAAGGAATGATCGCAAGTGTTGTGATATTAGGATTGACCGGCATTTGGGCTTATTCTTTTTTGAGTAAACCATTACCACAAGATATTGCTGCCATAAAAGATACTGCTGATGCGGTGAAAGGATTTGTGATCTCGAGCGCATTGATCGGTTGTGTGATCGGTGGTTCTTTATCCGGATTCATTTCAAAATCATTAGGAAGAAAAAACGGATTGATCATTGCCGCTATTGCATTTTTCTTGTCTGCAATAGGCGCATGGAAACCCGAAGCTTTCAATGTGTTCGGGACGCTGGATGTTTATTCATTTGTGATCTATCGTATCATAGGTGGAATAGGAGTAGGTATTGCTTCTATGCTATCACCCATGTATATCGCAGAAATAGCTCCGGCAAATATTCGCGGTAAATTGGTTTCATTCAACCAGTTTGCGATTATCTTCGGAATGCTGGTCATCTACTTTGTTAATTACTTTATTGCCAAACAAGGAAATGAAGAATGGTTGATCACAGAAGGATGGAGATGGATGTTCTTTTCCGGCGCCATTCCTGCAGGCATCTTTTTAATTTTATTATTCTTTGTTCCTGAAACACCACGCTATTTAGCAATTCAGGGTAAGGATGAAAAAGCATTAAGCGTGTTACAAAAAATTGCAGGGCAAGAATCTGCTCCCAATATTTTAAAAGAAATTAAAAGTACACTGCACGAAAATAATGCACCCTGGTTGTCTTATGGATTCCTGATCATTTTTGTCGGGGTCATGCTGTCTGTATTTCAGCAATTCGTAGGCATCAATGTGGTACTGTATTACGCAGGAAATATTTTCCGTAACATGGGTGCATCAACTGATTCATCTTTATTACAAACCATAATCGTGGGTTCGGTGAATTTATTGTTTACGGTTGTTGCCATTGTTACGGTTGACAGATTTGGAAGAAAACCTTTGATGATCATCGGTTCAATCGGTATGGCTATAAGTATGATGGCTTTAGGCTTTACTTTTTATTTCAATCATGTAGGTATTGCAGCGTTAATATTCATGCTGACTTACACCGCAGCATTTGCGATGAGTTGGGGTCCGGTTTGCTGGGTATTGCTGGCAGAAATATTTCCCAACAGCATACGCGGTGCATTATCCATTGCGGTAGCAGCACAATGGATCGCCAACTGGATCGTATCATTGACATTTCCGATGCTGAATGATAATGTTTGGCTGACAGAAAAATTCAATCATGGGTTTGCTTATTGGATATATGGTTTCATGAGTATCGTTTCTGCTGTTTTCATGTGGAAGTTTGTTCCTGAAACAAAAGGAAAAACATTAGAGTCCATGGAACAGTTATGGAAAAAGTAGTTTAAAAATTTAATTCAGTCTATCATGTTATTATTAGGAATTGATGCTGGCACATCCTCCATAAAAGTTTCTGTGATCGATGCAGCCACACAAAAAACAATTGCATCGGCACAATATCCAGAAACTGAATCTGAGATCATATCACTGCAAACAGGTTGGGCCGAACAATCTCCCGAGCAATGGTGGGCTGATGTTCAGGTTGCTATTAAAAAATCAAATGCCAGTGGAAAATATGATCCGAAAGATATTGGCGCCATCGGCATCGCTTATCAAATGCATGGGTTGGTGTTGATCGATAAAGACGGAAAGACTTTACGTAACAGTATCATTTGGTGCGATAGCCGTGCAGTGCCTTATGGGGATGCTGCATTTGAAAAGATAGGGAAAGCAAAATGTATGGAGCATTTATTAAATTCTCCCGGCAATTTCACTGCAGCAAAATTGGCTTGGGTGAAAGAAAATGAGCCTGAAATATATTTTAAGATCGATAAAATATTATTACCCGGAGATTTTATTGCTTTCAGATTAACTGATTCAACAACAACTTCTGCCTCTGCTTTATCTGAAGGTATTTTCTGGGATTTTGCAACCAATGCGATCTCGAAAGATGTTTTGGAATATTTCGGGTTTGACGAGAAAATTTTTCCGACTATTCAGGAAGTATTCAGCGATCATGGAAAGATCTCTAAAAAGGTTGCTGCAGCATTAGGATTAAAAGAAGGAATTCCTGTTACCTATAAAGCAGGAGATCAACCCAACAATGCACTTTCCCTGAATGTATTGAATGCAGGCGAAGTCGCAGCAACGGCGGGCACTTCAGGAGTTGTTTATGCTGTGGCAGATCAGTTGGTCTTTGATCAGCAATCCAGATTAAATAGTTTTGCACACGTTAATCATACAGCTGAGAAAACAAGAACAGGTGTTCTTTTATGCATCAACGGAACGGGTATCATGAACCGGTATGTGAAGCAATTGGCAGGGGCAGAATTGTCGTATAAAGAATTCGATCAGCAGGCATCTGCCATTAAAACCGGCAGTGATGGTTTGCATATTTTACCTTTTGGCAATGGAGCCGAAAGGATTTTCAATAACAAGATCATAGGTGCTCATTTTGAAAATATCGATTTGAATAAACATACTGCAGCTCATTTCTTCAGGGCTGCACAGGAGGGAATCGCATTTGCGTTTAAATATGGTTTCGATATCATGCAATCAAATGGCATGAAACCAACCATGATCCGTGCAGGAAGAGCAAATATGTTTTTAAGCAATGTATTTACTGAAGCATTTGTAAATGTGATTGGAGTACCGGTTGAATTGTATGCGGCAGATGGGAGTGTTGGCGCAGCAAAGGGTGCAGGCATAGGTATGAATTTTTATGCATCTGCAGAAGAAGCTTGCAGTGTTCAGCAAAGTATCGGTATCATCGAGCCAACCAATATTTCTTTGTATGGGGAATTATATCAGCATTGGTATCAAACATTGCTTCGACATGAGGTCCAATGATCTTTGATCAATATTTTTTCTAACAATAAAACTGTTATATGAACTTGATATGCAAGACCTGCAATATAAAGAGCGTGATAAAATATATATCATACTCCTTCTGCTCTTTGTTGCTGGTTACAAATATTACGAAAGCTGTTGCACAGCAATATCCTTTTCAAAATAAATCATTGCCAACTGAAAGTCGGATCAAAGATCTGATAAGCAGATTAACCCTGGATGAGAAAGTACACGAGATGCTCTATAATGCCCCCGCTATTGACAGATTAGGGATACCTGAATATAACTGGTGGAACGAAGCATTACATGGTGTAGGCAGAAGTGGACGTGCCACTGTGTTTCCGCAGGCAATCGGATTGGCTGCGACATTTAATGACGAGTTAGCACAGCAAGAAGCCAATGCTGTTTCTGATGAAGCAAGAGCTATGTTCAATGTTGCAGTAAAAAAGAATTACAGAATGCAATATGGCGGGTTGACTTTCTGGACTCCCAACATTAATATTTTCCGCGACCCGAGATGGGGTAGAGGACAAGAAACTTATGGAGAAGATCCAATACTCACTTCAAAAATGGGCGTTGCATTTGTAAAAGGTTTGCAGGGTAATGATCCTACATATTTAAAAGTAGCAGCTTGTGCAAAACATTTTGCAGTACACAGCGGCCCTGAAAAATTGCGGCATCAATTTAATGCACAGGTTTCTATGAAAGATCTCTGGGAGACTTATTTGCCGGCTTTTAAAGCTTTGGTGGATAATCATGTAGAAGCAGTGATGTGTGCCTATAATAGAACCAATGATGAAGTGTGTTGCGGTAATTCTTATTTGCTGCAGGATGTACTGCGTAAGCAATGGCAATTTAAAGGTCATGTTGTTTCTGATTGCTGGGCAGTCAGTGATTTTTATCAGGGGCATAAAGTAGTTAGTAATCCTGTCGAAGCTTCAGCACTGGCTTTGAGACGAGGTGTTAATCTAGAATGTGGTAATTCATTTCCTTCTTTAGTGGAAGCAGTGAAACAAGGCTTGGCCACAGAAAAAGAAATTGATAGTTCATTATCTATTTTATTAAGAACCAAATTCAAATTGGGATTATTCGATCCAGCCGGATCAACGGCTTATGATCAGCTCTCAGAAGAAGTGATCAATAGCAAAGAGCACAGGGCATTGGCAAGAAAAGTAGCACAACAATCAATGGTTTTATTAAAGAATAATGGGGCGTTGCCATTAAAGAATGATCTGAAAAAATATTTTGTAACCGGACCTAATGCTGCAAGTATTGATGCCTTGATGGGAAATTATTTTGGGGTAAACGATCATTATGTAACGCTATTGGAAGGAATAACAGCTGCTATAAAAGAAGGGTCACAACTGCAATATAATGTTGGTACCCCTTTAGAGGCAGGCGATAAAAATATTAATAGCGGTGCAGCCTACATGGCGAACGAATCGAATGCTACATTCATGGTGATGGGAATTAATGGCATGCTTGAAGGAGAGGAAGGAGATGCCATGCTGTCAACAACTGGAGGTGATAGATTAAATTATAATATACCGGAAAATCAAATTGATTATTTAAGAAAATTAAAACAAGGGAATAATAAGCCTGTAATTGCTATTATTACGGGCGGAAGTCCGATGAATTTAGCAGCAGTTCATGAAATTGCGGATGCAGTTTTGTTGGTGTGGTATCCCGGCGAGGAAGGCGGTAATGCGGTTGCGGATGTATTGTTCGGGAAAGTTGCACCTTCAGGAAGATTGCCAATTACTTTTCCAAAATCATTAGATCAACTACCGGCATTTGAAAATTATGCGATGAAAGGAAGAACCTATCGCTTCATGGATGCAGAGCCAATGTATCCTTTCGGGTTTGGATTGAGTTATACATCATTCAAATATTCTGCCCTAAAACTTTCACAAACTTTGATCCGGAAAAATGAATCAATAGATGCAGAATTGATTGTTACCAATACTGGAAAAGTGCCTGCAGATGAAGTGGTGGAATTATACATTTCTCATCCCCACGCAGGTAATGATGCACCTATTTATGCTTTGAAAAATTTCAAAAGAATTGCATTGGCTGCCGGAGAAAGCAAAAGACTGAATTTTAAAATTACACCTGAGATGTTAACATTGATCAATGATGCAGGCGAAGCTGTTTTTGTAAATGGGGATGTTAATATATATATCGGCGGATCATTACCAAGTGAAAGGAGTAAAACATTAGGTGCAGCTGATTGTGTTTCTAAAAATATTCTATGTAAATAGTTGGTTTTGTTAATGCATGAAATCTGTATTTTAGCTATTTGTCATTTTTTGATGTGGGTAATGAAAAGGAAGATTAAATTAATTACATTTAATATGCTCTATGTTACTATTTATCATTAGGTGATATTATAGCGACTAGTGTAAAAAATACAATCCTATGGTCATCGGAATCAGTAAAAATTTCAGCCGAAAAATACAATCCCTGCTTCTCATGCTCATTTGCATGACAGCTTCTTATACCGCAAACGCATTGATCAGGTCGTATAAACAAGATGCTCAAGGGGTTATCTTTTATCTGGATAAAGGTCAGATGCAGATCAAAATATGTAGCGCCGACATCATTGAAGTGCGATATACTATACTTCCCCAACTTCCTGCGAAAAATTCTCTTGTGATCAACAATCAATGGTCCGAGAAAGTATACTTTAAAATGGAAGATGGTAATGGCAATATCGTTATTACCACGAGTAAGCTAAAACTCTTGGTCGATAAAAATACTCAGGCCATTACTTATTTAGAGCATGATGGAAAACTGATCTTATCAGAAAATAAGCTGAATAATAAATCTATGCAGGCTATAACTATTGCCGGTATCAATACCTATAACTGCAGTAGCAGGTTTAATTCACCCGAAGATGAAGCTTTGTATGGTCTCGGTTGCCATCCTGAAGATTCTTTATCCATTAATTATAAAGGGCGCGATCAGGATATGCTGATCAAATACCTGACAGGCGCCATCCCTGTTTTACTTTCAACAAAAGGCTATGGTTTGCTTTGGGACAATTATGCTGCTTCCTCGTTTTATGGTGCAGAGGCTAATAAAACCCAGTATAAATATGTTTCTGAAAGCGGTAAGGAGATTGATTATTACTTTTTTTACGGACCGGAATTCGATCACATCATTGAGCTCTATCGTACAGCAACAGGTAAAGCGCCCATGTTCCCAAAATGGGCTTTCGGATTATTTCAATCACAGGATCGTTACAAATCACAAGAGGAGATCTTGTCCGTAAAAAATAATTATCGCAAGGCACATATACCTGTCGATGTTATCGTTCAGGATTGGTTTTATTGGGAACCATTACCCATTGGGTCACATGTTTTGAATCCAATTCGTTATCCGGATCCTAAAGCAATGATCAATGAATTACATCAAGCGAATTTTCATGCGATGATCTCTATATGGCCTGTGTTTGGAGAACATACTGCGAATTTTGATGCACTCAAAAAAGCAGGGGCACTCACCGGTATCACCTGGGATAATTTTTTTGTTAAGACCTTTGATACCTATTATGATGCTCATGATGCGAAAGCTCGGGACCTATACTGGCAGCAGGCCAGAGACAGTTTGGTGAAACGATTTGGTTGGGATGCCTGGTGGGTAGATCAATGTGAGCCTGATAATGGATCTTTATTGGATGAGCGAAGGAAAGCTGAATTTTCTGTTGGAAAAGGCATTGATTATTTTAATACCTATTCACTGGAACACAGTAAAGGTTTGTATCAAAACTGGCGCAAGGATATTCCTAATAAAAGAGCATTCTTCTTGATCCGTCAATCATTTGCAGGCGAACAAGCGAATGCCGCCACTTTATGGTCATCAGATATAACAACAACATTTGCTTCTCTAAAAAATCAGGTTCCGCAGGCGATCAATGCATGCGTTTCCGGTATTCCTTACTGGACCTCTGATATTGGTGGTTATTTGTCAAGGGTTTCACCTGAAGGCATTCCTGATTGGTCAAAACCCGAATATAGAGAACTATTTATCCGCTGGTTTCAGTTTGGAACTTTTAGTCCCATCTTTCGCATACATGGAAAGGGGGAAAGGGCATTGTTCTCAAAAAATTGGGATGATAAAACAAAAGCTATCCTATTAAAATACGATGATCTTCGATATCGCTTGCTTCCTTATATATATTCATTGTCTGCAGCAGTTACCAACAATAATTACAGCATGATGCGTTCTCTTGCATTTGATTTCAGAACAGATCCCGCTATTATTAATATACCAGACCAATACATGTTTGGCCCTGCGTTTCTGGTAAATCCCGTGACCGAACAATTGTTTACTGGTAAGAATGCATCTTCCGGAAAAAGTACCCGTACTGTTTATTTACCGGCTGCTGCGAATTGGTACGACTTTTATACAGGTAAGATCTATCAGGGCGGACAAACTATTGCTGCATCGGCACCTATTGACATCATGCCATTATACGTTAGAGCGGGTTCGATCATTCCAATGGGACCTGTGATAGAATATGCAATGGAAAAACCTTCTGACAGCATTGAATTGAGGATATATCCCGGTGCAGATGCTGCATTTGAATATTATGAGGATGAGAACGACAATTATAATTATGAAAAAGGGGCGTATTCAATTATTCAACTCTCCTGGAATGATCAATTACATGAATTGAGTTTTGCTGATACAAAAGGGAAGTATCCCGGAATGATCCGCAATCATGTTTTTAATGTTGTGCTGGTTAAGAGGGAGCAGGGATCTAATACAAACGCCACAAATAAAATAGATAAGTCCGTGATCTATTCAGGGAAAGCAATAAAGCTAAAATTATAAACAGAAAGATTGCAAGACTGCATTCCATATATACAAACTGTGGGTTGAATCACAGCCTTTGTCAATTGTGGTTCTTGAAATTCAAATAATAAATTAAACGAGAACGAAGATAAATCTTGCCTATCTATTCATTGCCGCATTTGATTTTGCAGCAGTAACCAAAATAGGAGCGAGGATCGATAGTGTTAAAGGCGGCTATGATCATAACTGGGTATTGAACAGAAAAGACGCTTCCTTGCAATTGGTTGCGATTGTGGCAGATGCTGTATCAGGAAAACAACTGGAAGTATTTACAACAGAACCCGGCTTGCAGTTCAATAGCGGTAATTTTCTGGATGGTACTTTAAAAACAAGTACAGGTAAGCCTATTAATCAACATACGGGACTTTGTTTGGAAACGCAGCATTATCCTGATTCTCCTAATCAACCCAATTTCCCGAGTACGATCTTATTGCCGGGGCAAAAATACCAAAGCATTACAAAGTATAAATTCTCGGTCAGTAACAAGTAATGTTATGGGAGGCAGGCCACAATATCTTACAGCTGATATGATCAGAATAAAAGTCCCGAAGATTCTTCCGGGCTTTTATATGTTTATGTTAAGCTTTATGCAATTAGACCAAGCGGGTTTTTTCCCTGAGTGAAATGTACATTTTAGTTTATATATTAGCATATTGATAATTCTATCAGCTATCTCAATAAAAATCTATGAAAAAGACCTTTAACCCTTTCCGAATCTTATTTGTGTTGTTATTTTCCATAGCCGCACAATATTCATTTGCACAATTTAATTTGACAGGGAAATTGCCTGTTGACAGTAATGTTAAGATCGGTAAACTGCCGAACGGCTTAACCTATTATATCAGAAAGAATGTAAAACCCGAAAAGAAAGTACAGCTTCGTTTGGTGGTGAATGCAGGTTCTGTATTAGAAGATGCCGACCAGCAGGGATTGGCGCATTTCATGGAACATATGAATTTTAACGGGCTAAAGCATTTTCCCAAAAATGAACTCGTGAGTTATTTGCAATCGATTGGCGTAAAATTTGGTGCCGATCTGAATGCACAAACAGGATTTGATGAAACTATTTATATACTACCCATTCCAACAGATAATCAGTCCAAAATCGATAGCGGATTTACTATCCTGGAAGATTGGGCAGGAAATGCCTTACTTGACACCGCTGAAATAAACAAAGAGCGTGGTGTTGTGTTGGAAGAATCTCGCTTAAGTAAAAATGCAACGGAAAGAATGATGAAAGTGTTCTTCCCTAAATTATTCAATGGTTCTTTCTATGCACAAAGATTGCCGATCGGTAAAGACAGTATCCTGGAAACTTTTAAACCGGAGTCTTTAAAACGTTTTTATAAAACATGGTATCGCCCTGATCTGATGGCGGTGGTAGTGGTAGGTGATATTGATCCTGCGCTGGCAGAAAAGGAGATCATCAAGCATTTCAGTCAGTTTAAAAACCCTGTCAATCAGAAACCAAGACCAGCCCTCATTCCAATAGCCGAAAGAAAGAA
>CAIMKO010000190.1 GCA_903841915.1 uncultured Chitinophagaceae bacterium
CAATTAAAGACAACTTCATCGTTATGATGGAGTTGTTCTGTTTATGTTGATGAATACTTCTTTAAAAGTTGTCTCATAAATCCACCCATTGTTTGAGAATTTCATTTGCCGACTAATTTAAATTAGTGACTATTAAAGGGCATTGTAATATTCATAAAAACAAAAAATGGAATTATTTTTTGTTAGGATAGATCTTGTCAATCTTATTAATAATTTCCTCTCCTGAAATTATCAACGCATCATAACGCTCATAAATTTGCGACCATGGGATCAAAGATTTTGTAAGATACTTGCCTTTAGGTGAAGTAAGAACTTCCCATTTCGCTAGATCACTGTCTATATCCTTCACATTGTCTCTCATATAATCTTGTAAGGATGCATTAGAATTTACCCAGGCACTTTCTGAGGAAGTAACAGACGGTATTATTTCTTGATAATAATCTAAAATTTGTAAAGCTAAACTGTCTTCTTCGATGGTCATAATCTTTCCGGCAGATAAGAATCCGGTGAACCTGCTTTTATGGGGGCGGAGAAAGATATTATATTTTATTTCCGGCAGCATCTTTTTTAAAGAATCCATATCCGGGATTTTATTTCTTTGTAAGCCGCTCAGGTATCTGTAAGTTGTATCAAAGTGTTGAAAAAATTTCTTTATTTCTTTCGCATCATTTATATCGGAACTGATGTCATTTCTTAAGCCTGATAAAAAAGTTTTTACTTGCGCTTGTTCTTTTTTATGTTCACTCCAGTTATGAAACCAAATGGAAAGACTGATTGCAAAAACAATAATAAGTATCTCGGTGATAAATTCCCTTATTTTATGCCATAATGAATGACTGGGATCATTCCAAATAGAAAATACTTTTTTGGTATGTTTGATAACTTCCTGTTCCGCCATTTGATGATAATTTTTTAAAGACTAAACTAATACTTTTATAGAATTTACAATTTTGATTTTTTTAAAATCATTATGATCAAAGTTCCATTTAACGACCCTTTCTTTGAGAATTACGCTCTTTCTTAGATAAACCGTTGAGAAGATGTAAAAGAAAAGCCCGCATAAAAATGGGAGCTTTTACCTATAAGTATTCGATCATGCGTTTATTTCAATTCTATCCATGCGCTCAGGTTATTGTTGAGGTCAACAGCGGCAACGAAAATTCTATCATCTCCTGATGCGATACTATTGTTCCTGTCAAATGATGCTGTTTTATCAGCAACCAGAATTTCTATCAATGTTGCATATTCCAGCTTTTCTTTAATATGTGCAGGTAAAACAAACACTGCAAAGCTTTTGATCTTTTCTTTTCCGTTATAAATAACCCTATAATTATTATTGGTTAATTTTTCAAAGGATGGTTTTAGAGGCGGGATGCTATCGATCCATTTCATGGGTGGCAGCAAAGCAGGCAATGCATAATAATTCAAACGCAAACTATCGCTCCATCCATTGGGATTTTTTTCAAACATCCTGCTGTTGAAATAAACACTGCCTTGTGTGCCGGAATAAGTGCGCAGCCGTTTTATTTGATTGGGTAATTCGTTTTTATCTCTCCATGCTGCATTGCTACCGGCACGTTCAATCGCATGGCCAATATACATTTGTCTTCCATAAGTATGTGCATTCCACCAGTCCAATAGAATATCGTAGTCACATAGTTTATGTCCGCGTTCCCAATATAGTTGCGGTACTACATAATCTATCCAGCCTTTTCGCAGCCACAATAAAATATCGGCATAGAGATCATCGTAATTGGTTTGGCCGGCTCTGGTATTGCTTCCCATCGGGTCTTTATCTTTATTGCGCCACACACCAAAGGGACTGATACCAAATTTTACTCTTGTACTATTATTGCGGATCGTTTCGAATAATAATTTAATGATACTGTCGCAATTACTTCTTCTCCAATCTTCTTTGTTTAAACCCCGGCTGTATTGTCGATATGTTTTTTCATCCGGGAACTCTTTTCCTGCAATTCGGTAAGGGTAGAAGTAATCATCCATGTGAACAGCATCGATGTCATAACGTGTTACGAGATCTTTTACCACTCTGGCAACATGTTCTCTGACCTGGGGCAGACCGGGATTAAAATATTTTATATTGCCGTAGTTTAAAAACCAATCGGGGTGAATTTTAGTGATATGTGAGGGCGAGATAGAAGAAGTATGGATATTGAAAACGGCACGGTATGGATTTAACCATGCATGAAACTCCATGCCGCGTTTATGCGTTTCTTCGATCATAAAAGCAAGGGGATCGTAGTAAGGGGTTGGAGGTAAACCTTGTTTGCCATTCAGGTATTCGCTCCAGGGTTCGTATTGAGAGGGATAGAAAGCATCTCCTGCCGGACGGATCTGCACCACGATCGCATTCATGCCATTGTGTTGATGCATGTCTAATAAATGAATGAACTGAGCTTTCTGTTGCTCTACGCTCATTCCTTTTTTATCGGGCCAGTCAATATTTTCAACCGTTGCAACCCAAACAGCACGAAATTCATAGAGCGGACTGGTTTGTGCTATACATGTGGAAGGCAGATAACTGTATAAGGAACATAAAAGGAGAAAGAACCGGTATTTCATGGCTCTAAGGTAAGTCCTGCGTATAAGCTTTATCGAAATGTGGATGAATTCGTGAAGTTGTGCAGTTAATTCACAAATTATGCTGAACCGCGCATTTTATCGAGCAATTCGTTCATGATCAAGGCTTCGGCCAAGGTGAGTGTATCGGTAATACTGTCTATTTCATGATTCTTTTGATCCAATCTTTCCAATAAGGCCAATCCTTTTTCAGAAATGCTGACATCAACCAAACGTTTATCGATGGTGCTGATCTTTTTAACTGCCAGTTCTTTTTTTACCAAACGTTCTACCAAGCGGCTGGTATCACTCATTTTGTCCAGCATTCTTTCACGGATCTGCAGTGTAGAAATGGGCACTTCGCTGCCGCGGAGAATACGGAGGATATTATATTGCTGCGGGGTGATATCCTCGTGACTTACGAACTCTTTTACTTTTTCCAGGATCCAGTTTGCGCTGTAAATGATATTGACAGATGCTTTATGAAATTCACTCCTGAAATCTTTTCTCTGTTGTATATCTTCTTCTATTCCCATTCGACAAAGCTAAACAGAGAACATTTTTTAAGAAATGACTTTTGAGGGATAAAAAAATGACTTTTATCAATAAATGTTTGTACAACGAATGTTTGATATCGAACTTGTTTAAACTTTTCCTTTTTATGCTGGAATTTTATAAGTTTCGATAATAAAGCGCCTTCGACATTCTTCGACAAGCTGCCAATGACAGTTAATAAAAGACTTTTAGCCACGAATGCACGAATGATAAAGGAGAAGGAAAACTCTGCGGATTTTTTTGCCAGGAATGCACAAAGAAAAAGCGAAGCTTTTTAAAACTTTGTGACTTCGCGCCTTTGTGGCTAAACTGTCATTTTCAATGTGTTTTCTGCAAAACAGAAATTTGTTACTCAGAGTTGTAAGTGACAAGGCTGACAGCATTTGCCATGTTGTCAAATGGACTCATCCGGATAGCTTGTGGAAACATTGCAAATGCAGGTTATAAAGCCTTCTTTTAAAAAGTTTAAACAAATTCATCATCTAATCCTCCCAAACTTTCAGGCCTTCGCTGCAATTGGCGCAGATATCAATATTCTTTCTGCTTGTCATTAATTCTTTCCGAAACTGCCG
>CAIMKO010000191.1 GCA_903841915.1 uncultured Chitinophagaceae bacterium
AATATGGTTTTATACCTGCGTAGATTAAATAAGTGTATCAGCACAGGTATCGCCAACACAGCACCTGCTGTCAGAAATAAAGGGTATAAAAAACTCACTGTACAAATATAGGACAATACAGCTAAGGGACTTGTGGGTATAAATGTGAAAAATATTATAATGCTTCACTTATAATTGATTCCCTATATCCCTGTATTCGATTTATTGAATTGCTATCCTGTTTATTATACCGAACTTTGCGAAAAATTAATAATTATGGCAAAGGTTATTTTGCATGAGGCTGATAAAAGAGGACATGTAAACCATGGATGGTTAAATACATGGCATTCTTTTAGTTTCGCAAGTTGGTACGACCCCGCAAAGGTTCATTTCGGAATGCTTAGAGTATTAAATGATGATACTGTAGCTGCTGGTTCCGGTTTCGGTAAGCACCCGCATGATAATATGGAAATAATTACTGTTGTGATAGATGGGGCATTGGAACATAAAGACAGCATGGGGCATACCCAGGCTATCCAGCCAAACGAAGTACAGGTTATGAGTGCCGGTACAGGCATTTTGCATAGCGAGTACAATCATAACCCGCATAAACCCGTTTCATTATTCCAGATTTGGATATTCCCCGATAAAAAAATGGTGGAACCACGCTACGACCAAAGGCTTTTCCCCGAAGCAGACCGCAACAATAAACTGCAAATGCTTGTTTCTCCTATAGATAATAATGACGAAGGACTAAAAATCCACCAACAGGCATGGATATACCGCACTTCATTAAGTAAGGGCAATTCTGTTAACAGTACTTTACATTCAAAGAATCACGGTTGTTATATCTTTGTAATCGAAGGTCAAATAATGGTTGACGGAAAAACACTGAACAGACGCGATGCATTAGGTATCTATGATACAGACTCTGTAGTCATTACTGCCGAAGAGCAAAGCGACGTTTTAGTGCTGGAAGTACCCATGCAATAGCAGTATAAAATTGGAAAAATTTACAGGTCAGATTGAGTGGTTGCGAAATAGACTCGAAGAGCCACTTCCCGGAAGAAATGCGCAGGAAAGAATGATTGGTAGAGTTTTGCCTATACCAAAAGTTGCCCCTGTCAACGCAAGACTGAGTGCTGTACTTTGCCTTCTTTTCCCGGTTGCTGGCGAGTTGAATATTTTGCTGATGAAAAGAATGGAGGACGGTACTGCCCACAGCGGACAAGTCAGTTTTCCCGGTGGCAGTTATGAACCTGAAGATATTGAACTCAAAAACACCGCACTAAGAGAAGCCGAAGAAGAAGTTGGGATTATTGCCAATCGGGTAGATGTATTGGGTGCATTAACGCCTATTTATATACCGGTAAGCAACTTCAATGTTTTCCCATTTATAGGTTTCATATCAGACAGACCCACCTACATACTCAGCCATAGCGAAGTTGCGCATACACTCGAAGTTCCTTTAAAATGTCTTTTTCATCCCAATAGAAAAATAAAGAAAGACGTAATATCTCCTGCAATAAAAAAAGTTATACCAAACGTAAACGCCTACGAATTGGAAGATGACACAATTATTTGGGGTGCAACAGCAATGATTATTTC
>CAIMKO010000192.1 GCA_903841915.1 uncultured Chitinophagaceae bacterium
GTGTATTGCTTACTGGATTTTTGGATAGTGCTAGGGTTTGTGGCAATGGATTGAATGGACATCAGCAATTCTTCTGTTTTTGCATCAAAGAATTTGGCTTCTATAAAATAAGTTTTATCAGTAGTATAATATCCCGGCGTACTCATGCCCATGCCATATCCGTAATAACCGGGGGAAGAGATGCCGATACCATAACCATAGTATCCACCAAATCCGCCATACATTCCAACACCGCCATAGCCTGCATAAGAATAAGGCATATAAGCCGTACTGCCCGGTACATATTTGGTCTCTGATTTTTTATCGACCAATGCCACTGCAAATATTGTTTCGCAACTGTCTTCAATTACTTTTTTAATAAAAGCTTCTTTTACAGGCAGCTTTTGTACGTTAGCAACGGGGCCAAAGTCGTCAATACTTTTATGCACCCTTAGCCCTCTTGCTCGGGCAGCTTCTGCTAGATCCGTTTCCAAAGTTGTTTTCATGCCCATGTTCTCGGTGAACACAACAATAAAAACACTTTTATAGGGAGGTTTAATTTTTTCTCTGTTCACCCAGGAAGCCGTTGTTTTAATGGGACGGGGAGAGCAGGAAATAATAGATACTGTTATCATTATAACGAGTATGCGAAGGATTAGTCTGGTTTGTTTCATGCTTTAAAAGTATTGTTATTTACAAGAAGTAATACAAATGCACAATTTTATTTTGCGCATCTATTTATTCAAAAAATCATTTATTAAATGCATGGATCCATTCGGCAATACTATTTAAAGGCATTTTATTTTTATCGATGATGGTAAAAGTTTGATCGAGGTCCCAAACCAATACGGGTATCCCGAATTGTGTCATCACACTGGTTGCATCCGACAGGTAATTTTCCCGGTATTGCTGCGGAACATTATTGATCACGCCGGTCTCTGTGCAAATAACGGGTACCTGATGCTCCACGAGCCAGTCAAATATTTTTTGAATCCTGCCTGCAATAAAAAGTTTATTTCCCTTCGTGTTGTAATGATAATAATTATAGACCATGTCTTTGGTCATGGGTCTTGTAGGCAATGGCGGCATTTCAGCCGGGGTATGCGGATAAGGCAATACCCTGATATAAGTTTTCTCCGGATCCCAGTCAGCACCCTGATGCGTAAAAATATAGGGCTGATAAAAATGAAAGGTATAGATGATCTTCTTGTCGTTTGGAATGACCCTTAAGTGCGCAAATGCATCAATACCATTGTAGTCGGTGCTGCCGATGATCCAATACCGTTCCTGATCCAATGGTCTGAGCACAGACATCATTTTGCCTTTTGCAAAATACCAGTTATCGCTGGGTATTCTGGGTTCATTATACAAACCGAAAAACAAATTATGGTATCCTTTGCCTTTAAAATTTTTCACCAGCTGCGACCACATATCTGCAATACGAAGGCTTTCTTTTGCCTGATCAGCTTTCTTGTATAATTGACCGTAATGATAGGTGATGATCAGGTTCATATCATGCTTATCGATATAATCATATACTTCTGCTAATTCTCTTATCAATTCAGGATTGAGTGTATTGCTGCCGGGGATGAGATAATTATCGAAAGAGATAGGAAGCCTTATGGAAGTGAATCCAATCTGCTGTGCCAGTTCCACTTTTTCTAATAATTTATCGTATTGGTCAAGCAATGCACTAGATTTCTTCCAGTAATTCTCGAAGTAAGAAATGTTGACACCGGTCCTGAATTTATTGAGTATGTCTACCTGGAATTCAGGTACATCGATCTGTGCCTCTATGCCGGATGCGAATAAGCAAGAACCCAAACAGATGGCTGTTATTTTTTTCAGAACAGCAGTTTTTAAATTGATCATAGCAATTTTATTTTGCCTTACAAATTATTATAGCATTGGTCTTTACAAAATAAGATTAAATATAAGTGGAATAACTATTCAGTTTTCCTTACCTGCAATAAATTTTTAGATACAGGATGCTGATTTTATTTTTATGAAGGAATGCTCATATTTCTTAGACAATATAATTGAAGATGAATACATTTATGCCATTAAACACAAATACGAAACAACCATGGAATCTACCGGCAACAACGCATCCAAATACAACGTCGAAAAAACCGTTGACTTGATCATTCGCTTAGGGGTACTCTTCCTATTATTGGAATGGTGTTTCGAAATATTGCATCCTTTCATTCTGATCAGCATTTGGGCGATCGTTATTGCCATCGCTTCTTATCCGGCCTATCGCTCATTGGTAAAACTGTTGGGCAAGCGCGAGAAATTAGCATCATTTATTTTTATTGTTTTGTTGCTGAGTATATTGATCGTACCGAGCGTTCTGGTAACAAAATCTTTTTATGAAGGGATATCGCATTTGCGTGAAACCTACAACGAAGGGCAGCCTCTAATTCCTCCACCCGGCCAGGGAACAGCGGGCTGGCCTGCAATTGCTAAACCGGTCATCGCCATATGGCAAAGTGCTTCCGATAATTTACAGGCTACTGTTACTAAATATTCCGATGAAATAGGCGTAGCCGGAAAATGGCTTTTATCTGCACTGGCAGGAATTGGGCAGGGTGTTCTGGAGTTCGTTGTATCTATCATTGTTGCAGGGATCATGCTGGTCTATGCGGAATCGCTGGGTTCATTTTCAAAGAAAGTATTGACAAAAGTAGCAGGTGCAAACGGTGAATATTTTGCATCCGTCACTGCAGTAACGATCCGCAATGTGTTTAAAGGCGTTATGCTGGTTGCTTTGGCCCAGGCAGCAATGGCTGCTGCAGGGTTTTTCATTGCCGGTGTTCCTTTTGCCGGACTATGGGCTGTTGCCTGTTTGTTCTTAGCCATAGCACAAGTGGGTGTTGGACCTATCGTTATTCCTGTTGCGATCTATATGTTTTCTGTTACCGATACCGTTACGGCTACCGTACTTGCCATCTGGTTGGTTCTGGTAACGCTTATCGATAATGTATTAAAACCGATCTTAATGGGACGTAATGCACCTGCACCCATGCTTGTTATTTTTCTGGGCTCGATCGGCGGGTTCTTGTATAATGGTTTTCTAGGACTTTTTCTGGGGGCTGTTATTCTGACGATCGGATACAAACTGATGCTGGCCTGGATAAATCCTAAAAGTCCTATTTCAGAATAACAATAGGCACATATACATTTTGCGTAACCTTAAATCACCTTGCTTTTATCAATTAAAAACAATTGATTAGTTTCATGGTCATTGACTTTATTCAAAAAATAATATGAATCATTCAAAACAAAGTATGGAAAATAAAACATGGCATGACAAGCATCAGACATCATTAAGTTATGGCGATCGTATCGCTGATACAGTTGCGAATGGTATGGGTTCCTGGGCATTCATTATCTGGCAAAGCATCATCGTGATCCTCTGGATGATACTGAACGTTATTGGTTTTGTGCAGCATTGGGATGTGTATCCTTTCATTTTACTGAACCTTATATTTTCTACACAAGCAGCATATGCCGCGCCTATTATCATGATGTCGCAAAACAGGCAGAATGAAAGAGATAGGGTCCATGCAGAGCAGGACTATAAAACAAATATAGATGCCAAGAAAGAA
>CAIMKO010000193.1 GCA_903841915.1 uncultured Chitinophagaceae bacterium
CTGCATTCGATTCTACGAATATCGGCAGAACCAAAAAGTTCATGAATTCTTATTTAAACTCAAATGGCTATTATTATACTGTTTTTAAAGATTCCATTCCCAAGTACGATACAGTTAATAATCAGATCCGCGTAACGGTTTATATGATCATTAATGCTGGAAAAAATATCAGCATCGACTCTGCAGTGTATGCGCTGAATGATTCTAATATGCAGAAATTGGCATTGCTGAACTTTAATAAAACATTATTGAAAAAAGGGACTCCATTCAACAAAGAGGTAATTAATAGCGAAAAAGACAGGATAACAGATGTCTTCCGCAATAATGGTTATTATAAATTCAGCAAGGATGATATTTTCGCAGAAGCAGACACAACAGACAATAAACTGCTCAGATTGACACTAGACCCCTTTGAACAGGCAAAATTACTGGGAGAAGCGGCCAAGAGCAGAAAAGAGAATCCCAGATGGGATATCATGATCAAACAGAAGCCCGTTATTGATTCTTCAAAACTTGAAAAATATTATATCCGAAAGGTTTTCTATTATCCCGAAACAAAACCAACAGATTTCCCCGATAGTCTGATCATTAAAAATGAGCTGAAACTGCAATCAAGAAATGACATTACTATGTTCTATTTAGATGGCAAATTTAAAATGAGGACATTACGTGAACATACTTATTTTAAAAAAGGTAATCTATATAACGAATCGCTGTATTATAAAACAATCAATTCTTTTAGCAAGATGGGTGCTTGGCAACAAGTAGATTCAAGGATAATGGTCAGTGCAAAAGATTCTTTAGACTTTCATTTCTTTTTAATACCTGCCCCAAAACAAAACTATTCAATAGACTTTGAAGTAAGCAGAAACACAGGTGATATCACTTCAGGCGAAATGCTAGGTGTCTCCACGAGTTTTAGTTACCGCAACAGAAATGTATGGAAACGCGCTATACAATCGGTAACAACGTTTCGTGTGGGAGTAGAACTCAATCCGAAGTTCTCTGTAGATTCATTAATACAAACCAAACAATTCAGTTTAAGCCAATCCTATATTTTTCCCAAACTTATTGTCCCGTTTCCTAAATGGCGTTACCTGAATACTTTGGAAAATAAAAAAACCATTCTTGCCGGTTCTGCTTCTTATACTGACAGAAAAGATGTTTATGTTTTAAAATCATTGATCACGAACTGGGGTTACGAATGGGGGAAATCAAATTTTACATGGCTGTTTAAACCGCTAAATATCGAGTTGTATAAAGTTGATACATTACCCGGATTAATTGATCTTTTTGTTTCAAATCCATTTCTCAGAAACTCTTTCCGAAATGGTAATGTAGTGGGAAGCAGTATATCGGTTATTAAAACAATTAACAGTGTAAGAGACCCTAATGCTACTCACCTTATACGTTTAGCCGTGGAAGAATCAGGAACATTACTGTCACTTTTTAAAGATCTAAATGACCAGATTTTCAGATACGTTAAGACAGAGGCCGAATATCGTTATGTTTATAAATTCAGAAAAACACAATTAGCCACAAGAATTTTTTCAGGAGTTGCACTTCCAAAAGCAGGTCAGGTGATGCCTGCATTTAAACAATATTTCGAGGGCGGGCCAAACAGTATGCGTGCATGGGGTTTACGCCAATTAGGTTTGGGATCTTCTATCACAAGTGATACCTCAAAATCAAGTTATACAGACCGATTTGGAGACCTTAGTTTAGAAGGAAATATTGAATATCGTTTTACACTCTGGAATTTTGGATCTGTAAAAATTGCCAGCGCATTATATGCTGATATTGGAAATGTTTGGTCACTAAAAAAAGATCCTGCCAATCCAAATGCAGAAATTAATTTAGCACGTTTTGGAAAAGACCTTGCCATTGGCGTAGGATCGGGATTGCGTTTGGATGCTACTTATTTTTTATTACGCTTGGATTTTGCTTATAAAGTAAAAGACCCTGCCCGTCAAACAAATAACGGCTGGATGGATTTTCCAAATTTTCAGCTCAAGGAAAAAAGGATCAACGGAGTAGAAATAAGTAATCTGGTATTCCAGTTTGGCATTGGTCTTCCCTTTTAATTTCCGATGCTGGTTAAGAATTTTCTTCTTGTTGCAATCGTTTTACTTCTTCTTCAAAGGCTGTAATGCTGATCGCATCTTTCAATTCGAACACTCCTATTCTACTTCTGCATAAACTGCTTAAATGAGCGCCAACATGCAATGCTGCACCAAAATCGTTGGCAAGACTTCGGATATATGTCCCTGTAGTACAAACTACTTTAAAATGAAGCAATGGCAATTCTACTTTTGTAATGATAAATTCTTTGATGGTAACAGGCCGGGCATCAACTTTTACTTCAATCCCCTGCCTTGCTGATTCGTATAAACGCTTACCGTCTTTTTTAATTGCTGAATGCTGTGGTGGCATTTGCAGAATGTCGCCGATGAAATTTTTTGTTGCATCAAAGATTTGTTGCTCTGTAATATTTTCAAGAGAAATAAAATTCCGTGGTTCACTTTCCAGATCAAATGTTGCTGTGGTAGAGCCTAAAGTAAATGTGCCGGTATATTCTTTTTCCATGCCCATATACTCATTGATCTTTTTGGTGAATTTACCTGTACAAACAATGAGCAGACCGGTTGCTAATGGATCCAGTGTTCCTGCATGACCAACTTTTTTAATTTTAATAAGGTTTCGCACTTTTCTAACAAGGTCAAAAGAAGTCCATCGTAAGGGCTTATCAAACAGTAAAACTTTGCCTTCTGAAAAAGTTTGATCGGATTGTTGCATTTCGCAAATGTAACTGTATTGAAATAACTGAAGTTTCAAAAATTCAAATAGAAAATATCATTGCCAAAAAAACCCGCCAAAAATATGGGCGGGTTCTGTAAATATTTGAATGATCTAATATGCCCTTGCAAATAAAACTCTTTGCACAGAAGGTTTCCCTGTTAATATACATTTTCCTTCTTCCTGCTCATTATTGATAGGGATACAACGGATCGTGGCTTTGGTAAATTCCTTTATTTTTTCTTCTGTTTCATCAGTGCCATCCCAATGTGCTGAAATGAATCCTGTTTTTTCATCCAGCAATTTTACAAACTCATCCCAATGATCAGTCTTGGTGATATGATCATCACGATATGCTTTTGCCTTGTTATAAATATTGGATTGTATATCATCCAATAAAGTTTTAATGTAAGAAGCAATACCATCCAGACTTACACTTTTCTTTTCTTTGGTATCTCTTCTAGCCACTTCAATAACATTATTATCAAGATCTCTTGCACCAATGGCCAAACGAACAGGAACACCCTGCAATTCGTATTGCGCAAATTTCCATCCCGGACGGTTATTATCCGAATCATCATACTTTACCGAAACGCCAGACGCTTTTAACTGTGTAACAATATCTTTCACTTTTGTGTCTATCAATGCTTTTTGTTCTTCCCCTTTAAAAATGGGAACAATTACAACTTGTATCGGTGCGATCTTAGGTGGTAATATTAATCCATCATCATCACTATGTGCCATTACCAAAGCTCCTATCAATCTCGTACTCACTCCCCAACTCGTTGCCCATACATATTCCAACTTGTTTTCTTTATCGCTGAATTTTACATCGAAAGCCTTGGCAAAATTTTGTCCGAGAAAATGCGAGGTGCCGGCTTGTAATGCTTTTCCATCCTGCATCAATGCCTCGATACAATAAGTATCTTCTGCACCTGCAAAACGTTCGGCAGCAGTCTTAACACCTTTAATTACAGGCAATGCCATCCAATTCTCCGCGAAATCAGCATATACTTCCAGCATTAATTTTGCTTCAGCAACAGCTTCATCCTTGGTAGCATGTGCAGTATGCCCTTCCTGCCACAAAAACTCTGCAGTACGCAAAAATAAACGGGTACGCATTTCCCATCTTACCACATTGGCCCATTGATTGATCAATAATGGAAGGTCACGATAAGATTGGATCCATCCTTTATAGGTATTCCAAATGATAGCCTCACTGGTAGGACGAACAACTAATTCTTCTTCCAATTTTGCTTCGGGATCTACCATCAATTTCCCTTTATGATCAGGATCTGCCTTTAAACGATAATGTGTAACTACCGCACATTCTTTTGCAAAACCCTCTGCATTTTTTTCTTCTGCTTCAAATAAACTTTTCGGAACAAACAAAGGAAAATAAGCATTTACATGTCCTGTGTCTTTAAACTTTCTGTCCAGTACATCTCGCATATTTTCCCATAAAGCAAAACCATAAGGTTTAATGACCATACAGCCTCTTACAGCACTATAATCTGCAAGACTTGCTTTAATCACGATGTCGTTGTACCACTGGGAATAATCCTGTTCCCGCGATGTAATTTCCTTACTCATATTTTTTTTCTGGCTTCTTTAACAAATTAGCTTTTTTCCAATAGTTTGGCAAAGTCTTTGATATATTCACTATAGCTTTGCCAATCTCGCAAATGTAGGTAACTTCACATTAAGTAACCGATCAAAACTGTAACCATGAAACAAACTATTTTCTCACTGATTGTTGCAGCTGGTTTATTATCCGGATGTGCAGGTGTTTACAAATCAGGGCAAACACCTGATGATTTGTATTATTCACCGGTTAAAGAGGTGGTTGTAAAAGAAAAAAAGAACGTTGACGAAGTTTCCAATAAACAACAATTAGAGTATCAGGAATATGTGAGCAGTAGTGAAGACCGTTATCTGCGAATGAAGGTTAAGAATAATTCATACTGGAATTCATTGGACGACTACAGCTACTGGAACGACAGTCGTTACGGTTATTACAATAGCTACTATAATCCATACGGGTATGGTGCTTACGGTTCATCTTATTCAGGTTTTGGCTTCAGATATGGTTTGGGCTTTGGATACAGCTACGGTTATGGTTATGACCCCTACTATTTTGGATGGAATCAATTCTATAATCCCTACTTGAATTTTTATGGTGGCGGATGGTATAATCCTATCTATATAGTTGGTAGCTACAAAAATGCAGATATTGCTAAAAGAAACACAGCAGGTTCGAATATTTATGCCTTCCAAAACAAAACTTATAACAATATCAACAGTAGTTCCGGAAATTATTTTACACCCGGTACAATGGCTCATACAAGCACAAACAGTTTCGGAACATTGGTAAGAACTGTATTTAGCGGTCCTTCTTCCAGTTATACCAACAATAACAGTAACAATAATACATGGAGTAACCCTGTTCGCGTTCAAAGCAGCAGTACCCCTACCAGTAGTTCTGCAGGGGGTGGAAGCGGCGGATATAGCAGCAGCGGAAGCAGTACTTCTTCCGGCCGCGGCCCTAGAAATTAAACCCATTTGCTGCAACCATTTTAATCTCACAATTCTCATTCCATGAAAAAATATTTATTCTTCATTAGTATATTCCTGTGCCTGAAAGCGCTTGCACAAACTCCGGATGATGCTTTAAGAACTGCATGGTATACTCAAAACGGAACTGCCAGAATGATGGCAGTGGGTGGTGTTAACGCTTCGCTGGGCGGGGATATCAGTTCTGCGAATATTAATCCGGCCGGATTAGGTTTTTTCAAAACCAAAGAATTTGTTTTATCGCCCGGATTTGCTTTCAACAATAATAAACTCAATTATCGCGGTACCGATACAGCCACTCAAAAAAGTAATTTCATGTATGGCCCCATTGGTTTTATTTTTGGAAGCGGCAATACAAATAAATACAGCAAGTGGACAAGCAGTGCATTTTCCATTTCTGTCAATCAATTAGCGAATTACAATAACCACATTCAATACAGCGGATTTAACAATTACAGTTCATTCACAGAGCAGTACCTGGAGGAACTGGTGAGAGACCGAGCAGATACAAATGCCGCATTAGATAATTATATTTTTGGTTCTTCACTTGCTTTCAGAACATTTTTGATCGATACCGTTTTAATCGGCAACCAAATGGGCTATAAGAGTCTGGTACCTATTTCTTCCGGTGTGAACCAATCATATGATGCCAATACAAAAGGCGGCTATCATGAGATCGCCATTGGGTTGGCAGGAAACATTGAGGACAAATTATACGTTGGAGGAAGTTTAACGATACCTATCACTTATTATTCAAAGGATTTCTATTTTTCTGAAAAAGATGCAACAGCAAATCCAAACAATAATTTTTCAAATTTTACTTATCATGAAACCACAACTTCAAACGGTGTGGGGGTCGGTATGAAATTAGGAATGATCTATAAACCTCAGGAAAATTTACGGTTAGGATTTGCTTTTCATACACCGCAGTTCATGAATTATAAGGACCAGATCAGATCATGGTTATCAGCCAATACCGAAAAATATGCAGGCCAGAGAAGTGAAAGCAGCGATCATTTGAACAGCGGTAATCCCGGTGACAGATCTTATAATTTACTCACTCCATGGAGAGCCATAGCAAGTGCCAGCTTTATTTTTAAAGAAGATGCTGACATCAAAAACCAACAAGGTTTTATCAGTGCTGATATTGAGTATGTGAATTATCGCGGAGCAAGGTTTTCTGCCAGAGATAATACACAAAGCTCTCTTGTTGATTACTACAACCTTATCAATAAAGAGATAAAAGATTATTATAAAGGCAATGTAAATGTCCGTATAGGAGGTGAACTGAAATTTTCAGTTTGGATGCTTCGCCTCGGCACAGCCTATTACGGCAGTCCTTATGCCGATGCAAATTTAAAAGCGAACCGTTTTATTGCCAGTGGCGGCATTGGCTATCGTGATCATGGCATGTTCATTGACCTGGCTTATTCGCAGGTATTTGCAAACGACGTTAATTTCCCTTATCGGTTAAATGATGTTGCCAATACATATGCTACACAAAAAGGTGGATATGGCAATTTGGTAATGACGATAGGATTCAAATTGTGATACTATCTTATGGATGAAGCCATTTGATGCTATCGTCTTTTTTAAACCATGTCATCTGTCGTTTGGCATAATGCCTTGTATTTCTTTTGATCTCTTCAATTGCTTTTTGCAAAGCAATCTTTTCATCAAAAAAATCAAACAATTCTTTGTACCCTACTGTTTGTAAGGCATTGAGAGAACGGTAGGGCAATAATGATCTGGCTTCTTCCGGCAAACCCTGTTCGATCATTTCATCAACTCGGGTATTGATATTTTTATACAATTCTTCCTTTGGCAATACCAACCCTATTTTGATAATATTGAACGGCCTTTCTGTCTTGCTGTGCTGATGAAATGAAGATATTGACCTTCCTGTTGATTCCCATACTTCCAAGGCTCGAATTAAACGATGAGGATTTTGTTGTTCTGCTATTTGCCAGAAAGCAGGATCTTTCTTTTTCAGTTCCTCCTGCAGCCATTCCAGTCCTTTTACAGCATATTGCTGCTGAATTTGTTTTCGTATAAACTCATCAACTTTTGGCATTTCGTCCAATCCTTCACAAAAAGCTTTTATATACAATCCTGTACCACCAACCATGACAGCTGATGCATTTTTTTCGAATATTCTTTCTACAGATTGCAAAGCATATTGTTCAAAACTCACCGCATTGATATCCTGATGAATGGAATGTGAATTAATAAA
>CAIMKO010000194.1 GCA_903841915.1 uncultured Chitinophagaceae bacterium
AAATAAATTCAAAATATTTAGGTATGAAAAATAAATTAATCAAAATATTTCTTTCTGTAAGCGTTGTGAGCGTTTTCGCTATCACATCTTGCCAGAAAAAATTGGATGATGCATATGCTAATCCAAATGCCTTGGTTGTAGAACCGGTTGAGAATATCTTTCCGAGTTTAACGGGAAGTATCTTAGGAAGTCAGGCTGCATCCGGAAGTGGATATGGTTTGGGTGGAGATGCTTTATTAATTGGAAGATATATTCAATACTGGGGAACCTATGTAACTGCCGCCGCTTCTACAACAACATCAAATTCTCAAAACTATGATATGATGGCCGGAACAGTAGGTTCCAGTGATAACCTGGGTAGTTTATGGGGAGCTTTCTATTTTGGTCAGGGATTAAATTTGAACAGAGTTGTACAATGGGGAGCCGGACAGGGCAAATGGGATTATGTTGGGGGAGCTCAAGCCATCAGGGCTTGGGGTTGGTTAGAGATGGGCAATGAATATGCTGATGCTGTGATCATCAAAGAAGCTTTCGATCAAGGTCGCCAGCAGTTTGATTATGATCCGCAATCTTTAGCGTATGATTCTTGCAGACAAGCATGCTATGATGCATTGGCCAATTTAAGCAGAACAGATGGTGCAGTTAGTCCTGCTAATTTTGCAATAGGTGATCAATATTTTTATGGTGGTGACGTAAACAAATGGAAAAAATTTGTTTACGGCATCTTGGCAAGATCTTATGCATATCTCAATAATAAGAGTACTTATTCTGCCGATTCAGTAATTAAATATTGCAATCTGGCAATGACAACTAACGCAGATAATGCAACCTGCAAATTCTCAGGTGGTGGATTCTCCGGTCAAAACAGTTATTTCGGCGTATTCAGAGGTAATGTAGGTTCTATCAGACAAGGTCAATATATTGCTAACTTGATGACCGGTTTAAACACAACTGCATTTACAGGTGTTTCTGATCCCAGAGCATGGTATATGCTGAGAGAAAATCCAAATGGAACCATTAAAGGTATTGTTCCATGGAATGGTGGTTCAGAAATTTCAACTACCAACGACAAGCCCAATAATTTCTGGGGTAATTCTTTTGCTTCCACTTCAGGTGCTGACGGTACCAGTAGATATTTATTCAGAAACACTGCAGATTTTCCGGTTATGACAGCTTCTGAAATGCAATTTTTATTAGCTGAAGCAGCGTTAAGAAAAGGGAATGCTTCAATGGCTTTAACTGCCTACAGCAATGCGATCAGTTTAAATTTTGATATGCTGATCAATAATTATGCTACTAACGTAGATCCTACTAAATTAATTACCCCTGCAATGAAGGCAGCTTATTTAGCAAATCCTGCGGTAGTGCCGGCAGCCGGTGCTTTAACTTTAACACATATCATGCTGCAAAAATATATTGCATTATATGGTTGGGGTGTTCAGGAAACCTGGGCAGACATGAGACGTTATCACTATAACAAAGATTTAGATCCGGTTACAACAAAATCGGTTTATGCAGATTTTGCACCTCCGGTAGTTTCACCGTCTTCGGGTGCCGCCTTGTTTCCAAGTAATAATGGAAAATTAGTGTACAGATGCAGACCAAGATATAATTCTGAATTCTTGTATGATATACCATCCTTAAAATTAGTGGGAGCTTTAGATGCAAGCGCATCACAGGTTGTAGATTATCATACATTGGAATGCTGGAATACTAAACCTTAGTCCTAATATTTAAACTTACAAGAATGAAAAAATTTATTTTATACATATTTATTGCAGCGGTAACCACCGGAGTCTATACTTCCTGCAGTAAATCGAATGATTATATCGCAGGCTACACTTCGGTAGATGCCAGCAACATAGGTACATCTTATATTAAATTTGTTCATGCGGCTCCTTATTTGAGAAATGTATTTGGAGTAGCTGATACGTTTAATGTAATAGTTAACGGGACAAAGATCAACTCTCCGTTCCTGAGTTTTGCTGGTACGTCTCTGGCTCCTGTGCTAGGTACAGCCTATGGTTATGCAGTAGTACCTTCAGGCGCCTTAACGATCAAGCTTTCTAGCAACGGAGTATTGACAGGAGATTCAACTGCTTTTAAAATTTATTCTAAAACAGCAGTTCCCGGGCAGTTCTATACTTTCTTATTAACGGATTCTGCTTTAACGGGAAATCCTAAAAAAGAAATGTTTTTAAAAGATTCTATGCCTGTTATTCTTGCCGGGTATTATAATTTAAGATTCATTAATGCTGTAGGTAGTGATTCTGCTGTTGCATCAATAAGCACCGGTACAACAACTGTTGATATATGGTCTTATGCTCGTAATACAACTTTATGGAGTAAAATTGGAGTTGATTCAGCAACAACTTTTCAATTTTTAGGTACCAATAATTTTGTTGCAGATACACTTTATGTAACAAGAACTCCTTCTACTGCGCAAGGCACACCACCACTGTCTGGAAGAGTGGTATTAGCTAAATTGGCTATAACTCCGCTTGGCAGCAGAACCTATACCCTTTATTATAAAGGTGATGCTACACTAGCAACTGGTACAAAAGCCAGAGCATTGGCTTATTATGTGAATCAATAATTGATCTTAATATTTAAATTTTAAAGGCTGCCATTTATGGCAGCCTTTTTGCTTTTATGTTTTAACGTTTAGATAAAGTAATCCCATATTATTTTTACTGAAATTCTTAAAACATTATGAAAGCATTTTACCTTTTCGTTTTCCTTATTTCATTTACCGTTACTGAATCTCAGGACCTGAAGGGATTAATGAATTCAGTTAGCAAAAGTGGATTAAGTGGCGATGAAATTGGCAAAGGATTAAAAGAAGCATTGAATGCCGGTGTACAGAAAGGAACTGCACAGCTTGCAGCAACTGACGGATTTTTTAAGAATGCTGCTGTTAAGATCCTGTTGCCGCCTGAAGCAGTAAAAGCAGAAAAAACATTGCGTGATATGGGTTTGGGTGCAGAAGTGGACGAAGCCATACTATCAATGAATCGTGCTGCTGAAGACGCAACCAAGGCTGCTGCCCCCATTTTTGTTGATGCCATCAAGCAAATGACCATTCAGGATGCTGCAGGCATTTTAAAAGGAGGAGATTCAGCCGCAACAACTTATTTGAGACAAAAAACAAATGCTTCTCTAACCAATGCATTTAATCCCATTATTAAACAATCATTAGGTAAGGTAGATGCAACACAATACTGGAACACAGCATTTTCGACATATAATAAACTGCCCTTTGTAAAAAAAGTAAACACCGACCTTACTGCTTATGTTACTGAAAAAGCATTGGCAGGTATATTTTATCAGGTGGCTCAGGAAGAACAAAAGATCCGGAAGAATCCTGCAGCACAAACTACTGATCTGCTAAAAAAGGTATTTGTTAAATGATCAGTCTGTGGCCCTGTAAATAAGAATACAAAGAATAGAAGCAATGATCACTGCAATAAGGAGTTTATTTTTTTCAAAAGTATGCACCCTTTTTTTATATAGGATAATGGATTGAATGGTAGCAGTATTTTTTTCATTTTGAGACAGAGACAACAATATCGGGGCAATGGTCAAAAAATACGGATAGGGAAGTGGGTCACTGCTGTCTATCATTAGTTGCAGTATATTCTTATTTAAAGACAGATCATTTTCTTTCTCTAACACTGCAAGGCTTTGTTCAGATAATATCTCCCGGATCTGATGACTCAACAGGTCGTAATTGATATGATAGTGCTGAATGACAGAAGTGAACTTCTTTAATTCAAGACATTGTTTTAAAATAAAACCCGGCGTAAGTATGCTGTACTCATAAACAGATGCAAACCTTTTGTAATGATAATCCTGTCTTTTTTCGGTATTGTATAAGATCTCATAAGCCTCTTTTATTTCTTTGAATCTTTCTTCAGCGATACTATTGCCTTCATTTTTATCCGGATGATATTGTACTGCTAATTTTCGAAATGATCTCTTGATCTCTTCCGGAGAAGCGGAATGGGGAACCTGTAATATTTGGTAATAATCTTTTTCCTGCATTAAAATGAATAAACGAATTTAGTTAATATGAACCATTTTCAAAAGAGCAAATAATAAGCCTATTGTATACTTATTTGGCATAAAAACGAATTCAACAAAGTTCTATTGCTGTAAGTAAATAATACTAACGGATTCGATGAATTAGGGTTACCCATACATTCCGTAAAAAGTGATCTAAGAATCATAGAAAACCCTCACTGATCTTGCTTCCTATATTTTTCTCACTAGTTCTCCACAACAGCTGCTTTATTTTCTGTTTTCTACTTTCAATTGTGTATGTTCGCAGGTACTAAAAACAGGAAGAAAGTGCGATTAAAGTCCTTAGAGATCAAAGGTTTCAAAAGTTTTGCCGATAAGACAGTGGTTAGTTTCGATGAAGGGATTACGGGCATTATTGGCCCGAACGGTTGCGGAAAGAGCAATATCATTGATAGTATACGTTGGGTGATTGGTGAACAGAAAATATCCGCTTTACGAAGCGAGAATTTGGATGCATTGGTATTTAACGGTTCTAAGACCAGAAGCCCCAGCGGTTTGGCTGAAGTAAGCCTTACATTTGAAAATACCAGAAATTTATTACCTACCGAATTCAGTACGGTAACCGTTACACGTAGATTTTATAAGAATGGTGAAAGTGAATATCGTTTGAACGATGTACAATGTCGTTTGAAAGACATTCACAATTTATTCCTGGATACCGGTGTCAGTAACGACAGTTATGCCATCATTGAACTGGGAATGGTGGATGATATCATCAAGGATAAGGAAAACAGCAGACGAAGAATGCTGGAACAGGCGGCAGGTATCACCATTTATAAGACCCGAAAAAAAGAAGCTAAGAATAAATTAGATGCCACTGAACAGGATCTGGCACGTATCGAAGATCTCTTGTTTGAAATCAACAATCAGTTAAAAACATTAGAGAATCAGGCGAAGAAAGCAGAGAAGTATTTTGAAATAAAGAAAGAATACAAAGAGATCGCCGTTGAACTGGCCAAAGCTGCGTTGGAAGGATTTAATATCTCTTACAAAGAATTAAATGAACAGCAGGAGTTAGAAACGAATAAAAGAGTTCAGCTAGAAGCAGAAATAGCTAATGACGATGCCGGAATAGAAAAGGAGAAAGTTGATTTCATTGAAAAAGAAAGGGCCTTGCAGAGCATGCAGCATGAATTCAATGATCTCTTGCAGAACCTACGAAGCAAGGAAAATGATAAGAATCTGGCTACTCAAAAACTGCATTATTTAACTGAAAAAGAAACCAGCTTAAATGACTTTTTACAGAAAGCGGAAGGACAATTAAAAGGTATTGAAGATTCTATTCAGTTCAGTCAGATACAGATCGTTGAAGAAGAAAATAAATCACAGGAAATTCAGGCGCAACTGGATGCTGCAAGATTTGCGGTGGAAGATAAGCGCCAGATCTTTGATGATAAAAGAGCAGCAGTAGATGATCTTAGAAATCAGCATCAGCAAATTCAACGCAGTCAGTTTGATGCCGAAAAGAAAGTAGCCGTTTCGGATACTTCCATTCAGAATTTGCAAAGGGCCCAAACACAGTTGCTGGACGAACAGCAAAACAGAACACAGCAGGTTGAGCAGTTAAGTATTGAATTGCAGGAAAAGGAACAATTGCTAGACAGTAAAAGAATTGACCTGCAACAATTGCAGGAGCATCATGACAGGACCAAAGAACAAATATTAGATACGCAACAACAGTTAGAAGCATTGCGTAATGAACTGGCAGAAGAAACAAGGAAACTGGACGCCAAACGAAATGAACATGATCTGTTGAAGAGTTTGATCGATTCGATGGAAGGTTATCCTGAGAGCGTTAAATTCCTACATAAAAACCCTGATTGGAATCATACAGCTCCGATTCTTTCCGACATCATTTACGTGAAGGAAGAGTTTAGAACTGCCGTGGAGAATGTGCTGGAACCATATCTGAATTATTATGTAGTGAATACATTGGCAGAAGGGCTGCAAGCAGTTCATTTATTAGATGCCAATAAAAAAGGGAAGGCCAATTTCTTTATCCTTGACAAACTAAATGACAGTGTTGTTGAAACACATCAACCTGCCAATACTTTTTCTGCATTGAGTGTCATTGAAGTAGACGATCAATATCAAAGATTAGCCGCTTATTTATTAGGCAATGTATACATAGCTGAAAATGAGGAAGCCATTGAAAACAGCAATGGGGCAATTGTTCTGGAGCGAACAGGTAAATACGTAAAAGGTAAATACACATTGACCGGAGGAAGTGTTGGTTTGTTTGAAGGAAAGAAGATCGGTCGCGCAAAGAATTTAGAAAAACTAAATGATGAGATCGTTTTGCAGGATGCAGTAGTGAATGCTTTGAAAGCTGAGATCAAACAAAAGCATAATGAAGTCATTGGCTTTAATGAGCAGCTGAAAGAGAATGCCATCAAGCAAACAGAGAATGAGATCAGTCAGTTGACCAATCAGGTATTTGCCGCCAAGAATAGAATTGAAAATTTACAGGCTGCACAGCAAAACGCACAACAACGTTTAGAAGAGATTGAAATACGATTGCAGGATGAACATGATTCGATCTCATCTACGAGAGAAGAATTTCAATCACTGAATCAACAATTGCAACAGACCAAAGAGGCTTTAAGTAATCTTGAACAGGATTATCAGTTGGCTGAACAGGATTATAACACTGCATCTTATCAATACAATGAAACCAATCTGCAGTTAACCAAACAGCAGAGCAAGATCAATGCGATCAAGCAGGAACTGGATTTCAAGCAAAACCAGTTGAATGACTTGCATCAGCAGATCCAAAATAATTCCATACAGTTGCAGGAAGCCACAGAGAATATTGAGCAAAGCAAGGAAATACTGGCAGGCAGTGAGGAGTTATTATTGTCGTTGATGCGAGGCAAAGACGAAGCAGAACAGAAGTTAAATGAAGCCGATCAGACTTATTATAATCTGCGTAATGCATTACAGGAGAAAGAAAGTGAGTTGCGGTTAAAAGTGAAGAGCAAGGAGATGATCGAACATTTGTTGAGTGAAATTAAAGACAAACTCAATGAATTGAAATTGCAGTTGGCAGGAATGAAGGAAAGATTAAGTGTTGAGTTTAAGATAGAGCTGGATCAGATCATTGATCAGCCGAGAGCAACAGAAACAAGTCTCGAAGACCTGCAATCCACCAGCGACAGAATGCGCAAGCGTTTGGAAAATATGGGCGAAGTAAACCCTACAGCCATTGAAGCGTATACTGAAATGAAAAAGCGTTACGAGTTTATCCTCGAGCAAAAGAATGACTTGGTTGATGCTAAAGAAAGTTTATTGCAAACCATTCAGGAAGTAGAAGCAACTGCCAACCAGCAGTTCCTGGAAACATTCAATAAAGTAAGAGAGAATTTTCAGAATGTATTTAAGGCACTGTTTACAGAAGAAGATACTGCTGATATGGTGTTGGATAACCCCGAAAACCTTGCTGAGACAGGTATCGATATCGTAGCAAAGCCCAAAGGCAAACGCCCGTCTTCTATTTCTCAATTAAGCGGTGGAGAAAAAACACTAACGGCAACAGCATTATTGTTTGCCATCTATTTAATTAAACCCGCACCATTCTGTATCCTAGATGAAGTAGACGCACCTTTAGATGACGCTAACGTGGGCAAGTTTACACAGATGATCCAGAAGTTCAGTGCCAACTCTCAATTCATCATTGTAACACACAATAAGATGACGATGAGTGCAGTGGATGTTATTTATGGTGTAACCATGCAGGAACCCGGTGTAAGTAAATTGGTGCCCGTGGATTTCAGGAGTTTGAACTAATTGTCAGAACAAGGATTTATAGGATTTTAAGGATTGAGAGGATGAATACTTTCAATCCTTTTTTATTTAATATTTGCACATCAATTAATCTGCACATTTATATTGTACAAATCCATTACCATATTATACCTAGTCTGTTTTACTTGTTTTATCTTCTTTACAAGACAGCCCGATTATTTAGACGGGGAGATCACTACTGCCACCATTCAATGGGTGAAAGACAGCACGAATAAACAATCGATTCCCAAAGCTTTTTTTTCTATCGGTAAAAGTTATTATGCAGTAGATGCCAGATATGTTTTACGGGAACTCTATGAAGGCCAAAAAGTAGCAGTGATCTATGAAGCCTCACAACCTCAAAAAGCTGCTGTGTATAGTTGGTGGGGTTATTGGATGACAGTAGGAGAGTTGGTTGGCTCCCTAGTCTTGTTTATTGTTTTATTTCAGGTGGCAGTGGCTGTTACGAAAAATCCAACTGCTGAATCATTATTGGAGCAATTGGATTACAATCCCGAAAAGAAAAGAAGGTATGATGATTAAAAAACTAAATGTGCAAAAACTAAACACTAAAAAAATAAAAACTAAATCGTTCCTCTTTCATGAAGTATACCCTTAATTGACTGATGTGGCCATTGATAATTTATTTCTGAAATTAGTTTTCTTTACTTCGCCAGATAACGCTTTATTTCTTTATCGGTATCACGTTGTTTGATGGTCTCTCTTTTATCATGCGTCTTTTTACCTTTAGCGAGACCGATCTCAACCTTCACTAAATTTTTTTCATTCAGAAATACTTTTAGCGGAACGATGGTT
>CAIMKO010000195.1 GCA_903841915.1 uncultured Chitinophagaceae bacterium
AGCACTGAAAACCCTTCTTTGTTATTAAAACAAAATCAGTCGAGCTAAGAAATAGAACACTGATGACACTGAAATTACTGATAAGAACGGATTTGATGCCGCCTTGCGGCATGGTAAGAGTAATTATTATTTGAATAGGGATGAAGCAAATTTCTGTGAAAATCTGTAGCATCTGTGTTAGCAGCGTGCCATCCTTCGCCAAAATAATTTCAGCCTTATCGCAAGTTTAGACAAAATGATGTGTCTACTTTACACATTAGAGTAGTAGTTTTGCAAACTAAACCGATTGTTATGCGTTCCATAAAAAACTTATTGCCTTTTTTGCTGTTCACTATTGTAATTAGTTCCTGCAACAGCAAACCAGTTCAAACTGCTGTACAGGATACAGCTAAAATTGATGGTCATCCCGCCTGGATCATGCAGGGAAATATCTATGAAGTGAATGTTCGCCAATACACGCCGGAAGGCACATTTGCAGCATTTGCAAAACACCTTGACCGTTTAAAAGAGATGGGTGTTCAAACCCTTTGGTTCATGCCGATCAATCCGATCAGCAAAGTAGATCGAAAAGGAAGTTTGGGAAGTTATTATGCAGTAAGTTCTTATACTGCAGTTAACGCTGAATTCGGTACGATGGAAGATTGGAAAGCATTGGTGAAACAAGCGCATGAAAAAGGATTTAAAGTGATCATTGACTGGGTGCCCAATCATACCGGTGCTGATCATTACTGGTTGGTAAAACATCCTTCATTTTATGTGATTGATAGTGTAACAGGCAAAGCTAAAATGGCTGCTGACTGGGCTGATACCAGAAAACTCAATTATGCCAATCCGGAATTACGTGATACTATGATCGCTCAATTGAAATTCTGGATCACAAAATCTGATCTTGATGGTTTCCGTTGCGATGTAGCAGGTGATGTGCCTGATGATTTCTGGACAAGATGTATCACTGAACTGAGAAAAGAAAAAAATATTTTCATGCTGGCTGAAGGAGATAAACCTTCTTTAAATGCCGATGGTTTTGATGCAACTTACGGATGGAATGAATTTGCAATGCTAAAGAGAATTGCTAAAGGCAGACGTACAGCTTTAGCATTCGACACTTCAATGAAAAGAACCGATTCTACTTTTCCAAAGAATACACTTCGTATGATGTTCACCAGTAATCATGATGAGAACACCTGGAACAAAGCTGATTATGAAACCATGCCAGGAGAAAGTCATGCTCCATTTGCTGTGCTGACTCAGACCATGAAATACTCCGTACCATTGATCTACAGCGGACAGGAAGAACCTTTCTTAAGAGCCATTAAATTCTTCGATAAGGATACCATCACATTTGGCAAATATGCCAGAGCAGATTTTTATAAGAAATTACTGGCATTGAGAAAATCAAATGCTGCATTGTCTTCCAATGCTGATTTTATTCGCGCTGCTACCAATGCCGATGATAAAGTCTATGCTTATTTCCGTGAAATGAACGGTAAAAAAGTGTTGGTTGTTTTAAACTTATCCGCCACTGCCGTTAAAGCAAAGATCGATAATGCAGCCATTGCCGGAAATGCAACAGAATTATTCAGTAGTGCATCAGAAGATTTGAAAGTGGGAAAAGAATTTGATCTGAAGCCATGGGCTTATCTGGTGTACGATTATAAATAATTAGACACTGATTTTTGCATACGCAAAAAAATGTAAGAGATAATTTTGCCACGAATACACGAATTAACACGAATGAATATTTAAAAAAGCCTTATTCGTGAACATTCGTGCATTCGTGGCATTTTTTTTTGAATAAGATAAACCAATTAGTTTCGCAGCATGAACCGACTGCAACTCATCGCTCAAATCAAGATAAAAGGAAGTTTCCTTTGTGTGGGTTTGGATACCGATCCAACCAAGATCCCCAAACATTTGCAATCGCATCCGGATGCAATATTCGAATTCAATAAAGCCATTATTGATGCAACGAAAGATCATTGCGTCAGTTATAAGATCAATACGGCCTTTTATGAAGCACAGGGATTGAAGGGCTGGGAAGCGATGGAAAAGACCTTGCACTATATTCCATCCACTCATTTTACAATTGCTGATGCCAAACGAGGTGATATTGGAAATACATCTACTCAATATGCTAAAACCTTTTTTGAAACATTACCCT
>CAIMKO010000196.1 GCA_903841915.1 uncultured Chitinophagaceae bacterium
AAACAGATACTAAAGTGCTGAAGTTGTTGAGCGAATTTGATGAGTTTATGGATGATGATTTCAATACGGCAAAGGTCTTAGCCAATATGTTTGAGCTGGTACCGATCATTAATGGCATCAAGAATAAGCAATTAGCAGCTGATGAATTGAGTGCATCAGTTGTTATGGAATTACAGCAAAAATTAAAAGTATACCTCGAAAGCATTTTTGGCTTGAAAGGTGATGGCGTTGATAATGAACAACTAAATGGTGTTTTGCAATTGCTCATCAATATTCGCAAAGAGGCAAAAGCAAAAAAAGATTTTGTTACCAGCGATACCATCAGAAACGAACTCATTAAGTTGGGCGTTCAGTTAAAAGATGAGAAAGACGGAACAGTGAGTTATTCCGTTAATTGATCGCTGTGATTTTTATTTATTAAACCGGTTTCTATTTTATCAGTCAACAATTGAAAGAAATGATCTTTATGGCAAGAATCCTAAAAGCTTTTACAATTTCTGCTTTATTTATCTGTTTGCATTTTTCATTGTCTGCCCAGAAAATAGATTCTGTTCTCAATATTTATGCAGATCGTTTTCAGCAGGAAAAAATGCATATTCATTTTGATAAATCCATTTACAATAAAGGCGAGACCATTTGGATGAAAGTGTATCTGATGGCGGGCACTGACTTCTCTCCTTATAGCAAGAATATTTATATTGACTGGTTTGGGTCTGACGGTAAATTGATCAAACATACCATGTCACCCGTATTTGAATCAACTGCCGTTTTTCAATTCAGCATCCCCGATTCTTATACGGCCACATCATTGCATGTTGTGGCTTATACAAGATGGATGTTGAATTTTGACAGTGCTTTCCTGTTCAATAAAGAAATTCCGGTTACGCAATTAAAAGTTGCAAATACAGCAAAGCCTGCTTCCATCAGAAGTATTCAATTTTTTCCGGAAGGCGGGGATCTGGTAACGGGCTTACAAAACCGTGTAGCCTTTAAAGCCAATGATCAATTTGGGAAACCGGTACAGGTTATCGGTGCAATTAAAACGGGTACGGGAGTTGTTGTTGATTCATTGATCGCAGAGCATGATGGTATGGGCACATTTTCCATCACGCCGAAAAAAAATGAGTCCTATCTCTGTTATTGGATGGATGAAACAGGAGAAAATCATACAACTGCAATACCTGCTTCTGTTGAGGCCGGAGTGAACTTTGATCTACAACCATTACCGGGAAAAACAATTATAGCTGTAAAAAGAACGGCAACGGTTCCTGAAAATCTGAAAACACTGAATCTTGTTGCAACGATGAATCAACAATTGTTTTATCGTTCCAAAATAAATTTCATCAGCAAAACGTCTGTATTGGCGCAAATTCCTACCCTTGACCTTCCCTCGGGAGTTATTATTATTACCTTATTTGACCAGAACTGGGGCCCTCTTGCAGAAAGAGCAGTATTCGTAAACAATAATCAGCACCAATTCAATCCGAGGGTTTCATTTCCTGTTTCATCATTAACCAAAAGAGCCAAAAATGTGATCGAGATAGATGTACCCGATACGGTTGCTGCCAATCTTTCCATAGCAGTAACAGATGCATCATTCATCAGTGACAGCAGTACAAATATCATTTCACAATTTTTATTAAGCAGTGATGTAAAAGGCGTGATCAACAATCCTGCTTATTATTTTTCAAGCAAAGCAGATTCTGTTGCACGTCATTTAGACCTTGTAATGCTTACCCATGGATGGAGAAGATTCAAATGGAACGAAATCGCTTCCAGTAAA
>CAIMKO010000197.1 GCA_903841915.1 uncultured Chitinophagaceae bacterium
AGGCTGGGAAGGGCTTGGCGTTTCTGTATTCAAATTAGTGAATGGTGAAGCATGGGTTCAGGATGAAGCCGGAAGTATCTTTGCAAAACAATCCTTCCGCCCAAAAGTATTTATTTATCGTGCTGCCGATGGTACTTATAAAATGAAAGTAGATGGTGTGGAACAATTACTTACTGTAAAGAGAGCAGACCGGGAAAAAATAAGGTTGTAGTAAAAATTGTAATAAAAAAAGAAAAGACATTATCGAAAGTTAATGTCTTTTTTTTATAACTCTGTCCCCTTCCAGTTTAAATTCAAACTCAATTGATGAAACATGTTTTGCTGATAGAACCCTGTCGCATAATGGATATGTAATTTCTTCAGCAATACTCCCAACCCTAAACTAAGCCCGTTCAATCCGTTGGCCTGATTGTAAGCATTCAGATCGTGGCGGCGTAAAAAATTATAGCCTGTTGTTACTTCCAACTTATCAGAAATAAAGAATTGTGCTGCCAAAACAAGATGAGAAAATATTTTGTCCACGGTTACATTGTTCAGCAAACTACCCCCTTCACTTGCATTGAAAGTTGTATCGTTATAATAAATATTAAATGCCTGCAGATGATGTGCTGTTAATGAGAACTGGATAGGTGCTCTTGCCAAACGTTTCGTAATACCTGCTTCAATATCAAAGGGTAATTCACTTTTTTTGTCACTGCCATCATAGGTCTTTAATTGAGTGCCTAGATTCTTTATTAAAACGCTGGCTTGAAATAGACTTGCCGAATCATGATAAGCAACGCCAATGTCAAACGCTATACCGTTACTTTTATACTGTGCATAGTTACTATTGATGTATTTGAATGTCATACCATACCAAAAATGCTGCAGATAAATATGCGATGCTGAGAATTGCATTACATAATCATTGGGATGAAAACTGCCCAATACATTTCCGGCTGCATCTGTTTGTGGAAGATTGCCATAATCGAAATAATTGACCCCAAATGCAAAATTCGTATTGATCTTATCTGCATGAAAAGCACTGGTTAAGCTGCTGTTCTTAATACCTGCCAAGAAATTGTTGAATGATGCAGAAAACTGCTGCTGCATATTGTCACGCAGCAAAGCCGGGTTATTAAAACTCAAGCCAATATCATTGCTGATATTGGAAATATTAATGCCGCCCAATGCGGATAACTGTGCGGCATTGGGTTGATTCAAGAAATTAAATACCGTAGCACCTCCTAATGTTTGTGCGTTGATCTGTATGCAAAACAACAGCAGAAATGATACTATGCTTATTTTATTGAACATTGCCGGCATGAAGATAAAGTAAAGACGGTATTAATAAAGCCATGAGCTTGTAGCTGTAAGCTACGAGTAGCTTTTGAATTTCCTGAATGACCTTAATTAGGAAAAACTATGATTGACAGCAAAAAAATATCCCCCATTAAAATGGGGGATCTTAACCCTTAAAACAACCAACATGAAAACTGTTGATTGAACTGCCGACAAAATAATAACAATTTATCTTGCAAGCAAGCAAATGAGTTGTTGATTATGGGAAAATTTTACAATCGGCTTACACCAATGCTAATTCTAGAACCTGCTGCATGG
>CAIMKO010000198.1 GCA_903841915.1 uncultured Chitinophagaceae bacterium
AAAATACAACGACTGGCTGATAGAACAAGGTTCATCCACATTGGCAAACCCCCGCAATGCTGCCAGTGGAAGTTTAAGGATGAAAGACCCGAAAGAAGTGGCGAGAAGAGGATTGGAAGCATTCCTTTATCACGTAAGCTATTATCTTAGTCGGGAGACCGGAGTCGGGAGTCGGGAGTCAGGAATTAAAAGTTCTCCAATTCACGACCTGCCTACCGGACAGGCAGGCTTACGACTTACGACTCACGACAGTTCCCTACAAATACTTTGGGAATGCGGTTTTCGCTCCCCTCAAAAAGAAAAATTAGTCGTGAAGGGAATTGAAGAAGTGATCAAACATGTGCACGATTTTGAAGAGATGCGTGATACATTGCCTTACGAGATTGATGGCATGGTGGTGAAGGTGAATGATTTTGCATTGCAGGATAAAATGGGCATGACAACCCATCACCCCCGCTGGGCGATTGCCTTTAAATTTAAAGCTAGACAAGCTACGACAACCTTGCGTGCTGTAGAATTTCAGGTAGGAAGAACAGGAGCCGTTACTCCTGTAGCAAAATTAGATCCGGTGTTTATCGGTGGCGTAACTGTTTCCAGTATTTCTGTTCATAATGAAGAATATATCAAAGAGAAAGACCTTAAACTCGGTGATACTGTATTGATAGAAAGAGCCGGAGATGTGATACCGCAAATAGTAAAATCATTAGCCGAATTACGTGATGGTACTGAAACAGATATTCAATTTCCAACACAATGTCCTGTTTGCAAGAGCAAACTATTTAAAGAGGAGACCGAAGCGGTTTGGCGTTGCATCAATATTGAATGCGAAGCACAGGTGATGGAACGCATCATTCATTTTGTGAGTAAAGATGCTATGGACATCAAAAGCTTCGGAGAGGCCAATGTTAGAAAGTTTTATGAGTTGAAACTGTTGAAAGATATTCCCGGCGTGTATCGTTTACAATTTGATTCTATAGGTACACTAGAGGGCTTTGGCAAAAAGTCGATCGATAATTTACAGGCAGCAATTGAAGCATCCAAACAACAACCATTGCATCGCTTAATTTATGCATTGGGTATTCGCTTTGTTGGCGAGACCACTGCAAAAACCTTAGCCAATGCGATCGAAGATCTATTCGACCTGCAAGAAAAAACAGAAGAACAATTACAACAATTGGAAGATGTGGGTGTTAAAGTAGCACAAAGTGTTTTCCAATTTTTTCATAATCAGCAGAACATAGACATGCTGAATGAATTGAAAAATCTGGGATTGCAATTCAAAAATGAAAAGCGTGAAACCATTGATGCAGGCGGATTGGCAGGACAAACCTTTTTATTTACCGGAACTCTCGCCAAATTAAAACGAAGCGAAGCAGAGGCAATGGCCGAAGAACAGGGCGGAAAGATCGTAAGTGGTGTTAGTGCAAAATTGAACTATCTGGTGGTGGGTGAAGATGCCGGAAGTAAACTGGAAAAAGCAAAGAAAATAAACACGATAAAAATTATTACAGAAGACGAATTTCTTCAATTAGTCAATCAATAAAATAATATGCTGCAAACAACAACGATCAAATTCTTAAAGGACCTGAAGAAAAATAATAGTAAAGAGTGGTTTGATAAAAACAGGAAATCGTATGAAGCCGCGAAAGAAGATTTTGCTTCTTTGGTGAATACTGTGATCGGTCAATTTGGAAAGAAAGATGCGAGCATTGCCAATTTAACAGCAAAGGAATGTATGTTCCGCATCAATCGGGATGTACGTTTCAGTAAAGACAAGAGTCCTTATAAAACCAATATGGGCGCCTCTTTCAGCAAGGGTGGCAAAAAAGCAATTGTGGCAGGATACTATTTTCATTGCGAGCCCGGACAAGCATTTGTAGGTGGTGGTTTATGGATGCCTGATGCTGATGTGGTTAAAAAAGTAAGACAGGAAATTGATTATTGTTTTGATGAATTCTCCAAGATCATCAAGAACAAAAAATTTGTAGCACAGTATAAGGGATTAGAGATATCAGATGAAACATCATTAACACGTGAACCAAAAGGATATGAAAAAGATAATCCCGCCATTCAATACATCAAATTAAAAAGCTGGCTGGCAATGGTATCATTAACTGATGCTGATCTAACAGATAAAAATCTAGCAAAGAAAATAGTTGCTGCATTTGAAGCATTACAACCATTCATTGAATTTTTGAACAGGGGAATTGAGGGATAAATAAATTTAATTGAATCTCACTGCATTTTCTATCCTGCTTTTAATATGGGGATAGAGTCTGCGATATAATTCATTATTGATCTCTTCCTTGCTCATGTAATTTTGGTTCCCTTTTTTATTGATCAGTTTCCAATCGTTATCATCCAATGCACGTTTATCGCCAGTGAATGTTGCATATTCATTTTTATAAGCAAAATCTTCCGTAAAGGATTCCATTGAAATGCTTCTTCTGGCATTAAAATCAGTTATTTCCATATCCATCTTTCCTCTTACGATAAATGTTTGTTCGTAAATAGTAATAGTGGCTGTAATGGTTCTGTACTTTATTCCGCCCAGACTATCACGCCCGTTCTCTACATTTTTACTTACATTTTTGAACCGCTTTTTGTCTTGCGGATTCGGCAGTTCAAAACTCTGATATGAAATATTTACATTCCAGTCCGGTATGATATTCATTCGTCTTGCATCCCAATCTGTGAAAAAACGTGCTGGATACCAAACTGCATTAGTGCCTCCCAATTCTCTCGTCAGTGTTTGATTGAAGTTGTCGTAAGAAAAATTATTAAATGTATTCCATTTGTTGCCCATCATCCAGTTATTATCTCTGATCGGGTTGATCACTACATTGATGATCGAATTTTGCCAGGCTATATTGATCATGGTTTTAACGTCTTTATACCCGGGCACCCAATTATCAGATCGCTTAAAAAAAGTGTACGCCAATTTTGCATTGCTTTTATTTCCTGTATTATTCAATTGAACTGCTCTCTGATAATAATCTTCAGCAGCAGCTCGGCGGAGATCGACAATGTTTGACTGATAGTTTTCAGCCTTCACCAACCCGGAAGCAATTCTTGATGCTGTAACAGCATCATACATTTTTTGCAGGCTATTATATTCTGCAGACAGGTTGTCCCATCGAGACTCGTCATTGCTCGTTCTGTACAATTCGATATTACCTAAATGCTGCTGCTGTAACTTCGGATACAAAACTGTAACAGCCTGCCTAGCCCCTGCATCTTCAGGGTTTTTGTCCAGCGCTTTTACAGCATCCAGAAATGCTTTTTCTTGATTCCGGCGGGTGAGAAAATCACCGGTTGGTTTACAGGAAAAAAGAAATATAAACAGTGTAATCGCAGTGTAGAATTTTTTCATAAAAACTTCCTTTGTTTAAATAAAGCAAAATGAATGCCAATGATTTTATAATTTCTAATCCTTCAAATAATTAAAAGCTTTTCCGATGGCATCCATCACATCTGTTGCCAATAAGCTTTCTGTTGATTGATTTTCCAGCGCAAGATCAGCAGCCAATCCGTGTAAATAAACTCCCAGTAATGCTGCCTGCAAAGGCTCATAATGTTGTGCAAGCAAAGAAGTGATCATTCCTGTCAACACATCACCAGCTCCTCCTTTAGCCAAACCTGAATTACCGGTGTTATTGAAATAACCTTTACCATTCGCAGCGATCAATGTATAATGCCCTTTTAAAATAATAATGAAGGAATATTGTACAGAGAGTTCAATTGCTTTCTGCAACCGTTCAAAATCATTTTCACAAACACCAAACATTCTTTCAAATTCTTTCGGGTGCGGTGTCAGTATGGAATGCTTTGGAATGAGCTGCAATAAATTCTTATTTTCTGAAATGATATTTAAAGCATCTGCATCGATCACTAATGGTTTTGCATATTCTTCCAAAACTTGTGGCAGTAATATTTTCTGCTCTTTCTCTGTTCCCAAACCCGGGCCAATACCTATTGCAGAATATTGATGAAATTCAATTTCATCGGCTCTGTCGGTCGTCATTGCTTCAGGAAGAAATGTATTGACCGTTGATTGATCTCCTTC
>CAIMKO010000199.1 GCA_903841915.1 uncultured Chitinophagaceae bacterium
CAATCCCAACTTACTCCTTACGACCTTACTATTACTGGTGCAGGAACAAAAAAAACCATTGATAATGATGGTATTGCAGTTGGTAATAATGCAGATGCCGGTGTAACGACAGGCGTAGCAGGAGAGAATGACCATACCTGGGATTTCGGTTTTGTAACTGCCGGCAGTGTTAGCCCCGGTGGTGGTGGTGGCTTAGAGAGCAAGAGTTTGGGTGATGCTGTTGCACAACGCATTTATAATAAAGCATATAATAATCAAAATGGTCCTGTAAACTATAATACATTACAGGTAGTGGGTAGCAGTCAATCAGCCAGACCTACCACATTCGGTGTTGGTAATCCTTCCTCTGTTTCACTGGCTTCCATTATGCCGGATATCAGTTCAAATGGTTATATCGCATATAACAGCACACCCACTGATATTACAGCAATCACCAATGCAAAAGAAGTAATTGCAACAGACTTTACAGTGAATCAAGAATCCAAGGCAGTGGCTTTTGCTACCAAGACGCTGGGAACAATGTATGATCACACAAAACCAATTTGTGACAGATTAAAAGGCTCTACTTTGCAAAGTATACAAACCATTAAAGTAGGCGGTTATGATTTTGTTGAATATACTTTACTGGATGAAAAAGGGCTTACTGAATATGCTACAAGTTTCTCTGTAGGCACTAAAGCAGGAAGAAATAATTTCTCTATTCAATCTACCTGGTTAAACAAAGATTATACAGTAGAGGATGTGATGTACAATTTCCAACTTTGGGCAGGCAGTCCTGCATTGGTTAATTCCATGATAACAGATGTGTTGAATAAATTAGCAGCTGTTGCAGCTGTGGCAAGCACTAGCTCTATCAGTATCCCTGATGCTTATGTAGTTGCAGGTAACAGAGCAGGATTAGATCTCAATCTGACCATTAATAATCAAACAACCAATACAACAGGTTATTTCATCTTGCAGGATCAGGCAACAGAAGCTTCTTCAACTGTTACTACCCGGCAGATTCCTTTAAGTCTGAATTCAAATGGTCAATCAACCATCAGTATACCCATGAGTGATCTTTACGCCAGCACTTTGAGTATGTATGTGAATGGTGTGTTGAAAGATGTAGTGTATATGGCTGATGGTACCTGGTCAACAGGCTATAATGCGGCAACTTCTTCCATCAGCAGCTTCAATATCGTTAATAAAGCAAACAGAGTATATGACAGCTCAGAATATCCTGTATTAAGAGATGTTCAATTGAAAGCAACAAGTCCTGATTATGTATCTGTATTCAAATTAATAAGAGGAGGCGGACAGCCTGCAGATCTAACTGCGTATAAAGGATTGAAATTTACTGCATCAGGTGGTAATACATTAAGAATTACGCTGGTAAAGAACTCTGTTGTAAACTGGGCTGATCAGTATTATATCCAAATACCTTTGGATAATGCACAGAAGGATTATGCGATCGCATTGAATAGCTTGATTTCAGCTGCTTCAAAGGATCAACTCAATGCAGATGATATCACAACAATTGTATTCTCTGTAATTGTTGGTTCAGGCCAAGCAAGCGCTATAAACAGTACATTCAGTAATATCAGTTTCACAAAAGCAGATCCAAGCTATATAGCAGCACTTAACTCAAAGGAAATACAATTATATCCTAATCCTACAGCCGGTAAGAACTTCAACTGTAGTTTCTACAGCAATGCTGCACAGCAGTTAACACTGCATGTAACGGATGTAATGGGAAGAACTATTGCAACCAAACAGGTAAGTGCAATTGAAGGATTGAATATTGTTCCTGTAGATATCCAATCAGGATCTAAAGGGATACATATTGTAACACTTGATGGTTCCAGCATTAAATATAACAGTAAGAAAGTCGTGATCAACTAATGTTAGCATGTTGAATGCTACATGTTAGATGATTGATATTAAATGATAAACAAAATAGCCCGGCATTATGCCGGGCTATTTTGTTTTATAGGAATAATCAAGAGGGGCTACCATTGCAAATATTTATAAATAGCAGTATCTTGTTCTGAACCTCTGTAAACAAGGAATAGGATGATGCAGTCTGCTAAATTGAAATGTATAGTTTTCTATTTATTTATTATGCTGCAAACAATTGCACAAACGCCGCAATTGGTGTTACAGAAAGGGCACTTAAATGCAATAAAAGAAATTACATTTAGTAACAACGACAAAAAAATAATAACAATAGGTGCGGATGGATCTGCCAAATTATGGGATCCTTACAGCGGGAAACTTTTGTCGGATTATAAAGAAAAGTTTCTTTCTCCTGTTACTTTTTATAATAAGAAAAATAGATTCAAGGTTACAAGAGAACAGTGGATCGCTGATAATTTCTGCGATCCTGTTTCCGGTGACTTATTACTTCCTTCCGATTCTGAATATGGTGCACCTAAAATAAGTCCAGGCGGATTCTATGGATCAGTTGATAATGATAAAAAGCTGATCATCATTCAACAATTAAATTCCTCTACAATCTATAAAACCATCAAGAGAAATAATGACTCATTGTTTGAAAGGGCTGATGTGAAGTTTATTTCAGATAGCACCATTTTTATTCAAACTTCTTTTTTCAATCCCAAAACCTTTGTGCGAACAACCAGCATTAGTGTTTATGATTTTAAAAGGGATGTGTTGGTTGCTACATTTCATCCAAATGTAAATGTAAACAGCGATTACATCTGGGTGATGGGAAATACAGGTAAATATTTTTTAATTTATGATGGGGCGGCTTTAGAAAAAGGGAACTTGCAATTATGGGATATCGCACAGCAAAAGATGCTTTGGCAAAAGTCTTTGTATAATCGGGACCGTGAAGGAAATTGGAAATATGAAAACGGATACACAAACAGCAATATTGCTTTTAACGAAGATGACAGCAAGATATTAATAGTGTGTGATTGGAAGCATATTAATAAGAATGATTACTCTTTTGATTCCCCTTATAAAACGTATGAAGTTTCTATAATGGACACATCGCAGATCATCAATTATGGAAATGACTATGATCGTTTTAATACAATCATACCGCTGATAGATCCAATTTATAGCCCCGGGTATAATTATATAGCAAGAGTAAATATTAATAAAGGGTTTACCGATCCGGTAACAAAAGTTCATCATGAAGAGTCAAGCTTTGTGGAGGTTTGGAACAGATCACATAAGGTAGTAAGTATTTGCAGTGTGAAAGATGAACCGACTGCTATGAGTTTTAGTCACGACGAAAAATATCTTGTCACAGGTTATGAGAATGGAAATTACATTGTATGGGATATTTCTGATTCAATTGCAACAGAAGTTACATCGACTAAAAATATCATTGACCCGATCGTTGGTGTACATGATGATCCCTTTCATAAAAGATCCATGTACATTACCAATCATATTTATTCTGTTTTTAATGATGGGGAATTAAATAAACTTTCTTTTTTGAATATAGGTAACCAACTGATAAAAGACATTCATTTTTTGTATAAGGATCAATATAGTGTATTGGATGTTGGATATGGTAAGCAGTCCTATATGGATTTGAGCCATTTGAGAACAAGTAATTTATTATTGATCAATAATGATAGTCTTTCTGTTATCAAAAGGATGCCGTATAACTGCGACTATCATCATGAAGGAGTCATTAATTTAATACCGGATAGCAATATTGAAAATGGCAGCAATCCTGTAGATACGGTATTCCAATTTCATGAACATTTAGTAGAGTCTGCCGGATTAATTTCAGATGGATCACATGGGAAAAGCAGTGTTTTTTATGGCGATGATAAAGTTATTAAAACCTTACAGTATCAGGACCTGCAATCATTTTCCATGTATTCAAAACCATTATTGAATAATAACGGAGGATATAAAAATACGATCTATGCTTTTGATGGACCGCCGGAAGATAAGAATGTACGTTTCACTTATGGCGTTCTGAAAACAAAGACGGGGAGTGATACGGCACTTTTATTTGCCAATACAGAACAATCATCTCCGCTGTATAATAAAGACCTTGATGGCTATGTTTACCGATACGATAATCTTCACTTTATACGTAAAAATGATCTTTCTGTTTCTACATTTTCGAATGTTCGAAAGTTGGCATGGGAAGTTGTGAGTAATAATGGAAAATATATACTGGGTACAAAATACGAAAATGGATATGAGACTCTTGATAACTATTTGTATTGCGTAGACTTAAAGAATAACCTGAAATTTAAAACACCGAAAATATTTAAAGGCATCGAGATGGAGGAAGCAGGAGAAACCGTTTTTAGTCCGGATGAAAAAAAGCTGGCTATTGCAAGAGATAATTTCATTCGCATTATTAATGCTCAAAATGGAGTTCCCTTATTCAATCTTACTGATCATACTGATGCAGTGATGGGTGTTGAATTTACTACAGACAGCAAGTATCTCTACAGTTGGTCATTGGACGGTACGAGTAAAAAATGGGAAGTAGGTACAGGAAAACTGATCTATACATTCATCATTTTTACGGACAATGATTATGCGATCATTTTACCTGAAGGTTATTATTATATTTCATCCAGAACAGATGCAAAGTATCTTAATTTTAATCTGCATAACAGGTTGTATAATTTCAGTCAGTTCGATCTGCAATACAATCGTCCTGATAAAGTGATGCAGGCGATAGGCAGTAAAGATATAGCAATGATAACAGCTTATCATAAAGCCTGGTTAGACAGAATTACTAAATCAGGATTTACGGAAGAAAAACTCAGTACAAACGAACTGCATGTACCCGAAGTGATATTTCAAAGCGATACTATTTCATCCATCACCAAAGAAAAAGAACTGAATCTTAACATCTCATTTTCTGACAGTTTATATAAGATCAGCAGATACAATATTTTCATTAATGATGTTCCGTTGAATGGGATGAATGGAAAAGTATTCGTACAACCTGCAAACAGTCTGCATGTTTCTCAACTTGTTTTATTGAGTGAAGGAGAAAATAAAATAGAAGTGAGTTGTACCAATGAAAAAGGTATTGAGAGCAGGAAAGAAACTTTCTATATTAATTACAAACCTGAACAGCTACGCATACACAAAACTTATTTTATCGGTATCGGCATCAATCAATACAGTCAGCATTCATCATTCAAAGACCTGAACTATTGTGTGAAAGATATCCGTGACCTGGCTGCTGCTTTCAGAGAGAAGTTCAAAGATGATATCGTAATTGATACTTTGATCGATTCCATGGTAACAAAAGAAAATATACTGGCATTGAGGCAAAAATTGCTGCAAACAAATGTGGATGATAAAGTGATCGTTAGTTTCAGTGGTCATGGTATGGTTGATCCCAATGATCAGAATGAATTTTATTTTGTTACAGGAAAAACAGATGTCAGCAATCCTTCACAATACGGTATATCTTATGCTCAGTTAGAAGACCTGTTAGACAGTATTCCTGCAAGAAAAAAATTGATGCTGTTAGATGCCTGCCACAGCGGAGAATCGGATGAAAATGAATTGTCGAATACTGTTCAGAACATTCCCGGAACAAAAAGAGGGGCAGATGAATTAAATATGACTAATGAAAGTAGTGTACAGATCATATCAGTAGCAAATGATGCTGGAAAAGGAAAACCCGGCACAACAAATATCTTTAAATTAATGAAGGAAGCATTTGTGGATATCCGTCGTAATAATGGTGCCTATGTGATATCAGCCTCACAAAGTAATGAAACTGCCGAAGAGAATAAAGAGATCAAGAACGGCGTATTCACGCATTGTTTGCTGGAACAGATCATGCAAAAACATTCGATCAATGTGAATGACCTGAGTATCAATATCAACAAATGTGTGAGTGAATCAACCATGGGAACACAAAATACTGCCAATCGTCAGGAATTGGCGGAGTTTAACTGGCAGTTATGGTAACTATTATTAACTAATAATTAAGTACTAAAATTCTCATATGAAGCATAAATATTTTTTGATCCTTTTTTCTTTATTGATCTGTTCAATGATACAAGTTCGCGCACAAACAAAGCCTAACAAGTATATGCTATGTGTGGGTATTAATAATTATTCAGGTGATTCGAAGATCAGTACTTTCAAAACATGGGATGACAGAGAAATCAAAAATCTGCATGGTTGTTTAAATGATGTAGATACGATATCTAAACTATTTCAAAAATATTATCAGTTCGATAAAGTAAATATTGTAAAACTCTTAGACCAACAGGCAAGCAGAAATGCCATTATGGATTCATTAAAAGCTATTGCTAACCGATGCAGGAAAGGGGACTATTTTGTTTTTTTCTATTCCGGTCATGGTAGTTACGGATCTGAAAACACGAATCAAAAAACAATAAAAGGATACAGAAATACGATAGTTCCTGCTAATGCAAAAGATAAAAATGTATATGATATAGACAATGTGGAATTCAATGCTTTGTTTTACAATTTCGTTAAGAAAGGAGTGAAGTTAACTGTAATAACAGATTGCTGTCATAGTGGTACCAATACAAGAGGTGCAACCTTATTCGATGCAGATTCTTCCAGAGAAGTGGAATCGGCACCCCCTCATGCTGGCGCTTTCGTTGAAAATATACATACCATTCGGTTGGATTCTTTGGGGGCATTGACTATCGGTGCCTGTCAGGATAATCAGGAATCCAAAGAAATGACTTTAGAAAGTAAAGCCTTTGGTGCTTTCACGATCAGTTTTTGCAGGGCCATTACAGAATGGCCAATGGCATCTGCTGAAAACTTATATGAAAGAACATTGGCTAAGATCGGATTGATAAGGAAAGAACAAAATCCAAATATGGAAGGGTCAAAGCGTTTGAATTTGGATATTATCGGCTCTAAGGAAGGAGAATACCGAAGACAAGCTTTTCCATTATATCGTTTCGATACCACTGGTTATAAGGAAATAAAAGCCGGCTTTTTAGACGGATTGTTGGATGGAGATATATTGGTGGAGCAGAAGTCAAAAGACAGTATCAGAATTTTGGCAGTTTTAGGGCCTTCTAATTCTTCCGTTGAAATTATCAACAGTACTAAAAAATTTAAGATAGCCAATGGGTTCAATGCGCAGTTCAGTGTATTGAATCTTGTGTCTAATACAGAACCGCCCTTAAAGGTCTTTTTAGGAAATAGTGTTAGTGAAGAACAGTTGAATAGGTTCACTACAGTTGCTAAAGAATTGTTCCAAAATAGAAATATCAATTGGGTCATTCCTTCTGTGAATACCGTACCGGAAGCTGTGCTTTTTTATAAAGCAGATACAGCTTTAAACGGACAATGGAAACTGAACAGGAATAAAGGGAATGCAACAAAAACTTATCCTGATTTAAAAACTGATGAGTTGATCAGTTTGCTCAATAAGAAAAATGTGTACTTGCAATTACCTCCTGAAAATTCACTGACAAAAAATATCACTAAAAGATTAGCAGAAAAAATCAATCGCAATATTAAAATAGTAAATTCTGCACAGCAGGCCGATTATGTTTTAGCAGGCCATTTGGTTGATAGTTCGAGAATTGAATATGGCTGGGAGAATACACATCTCAATGATAGTACAACTGATCTGCCTATAACTACTGATTTCTTTTCCTATACCAATGAAACAAATAAGATAACGGATAGTTTGATGAACCGGTTAACGATACTGTCAAAACTGGCCTATTGGTTATCGATTGAAACACCAATTAAAGACAGCAGCTTGCGTTTCCCTTATTCCATCAGTATTAAAAATAAAACACAAAAAAATAAACCGGATGCTGATCGTAAAAATAAAATGCGGGCAGATATGACTGATCTTTTAGAGATCAGTTTTGTGGAAGATAAATACACAAAAATGAAATGGGACAATGTCCGTTTGTTCATTTATCTTTTTTCAATGGACCCGAAAGGAAATATGAATCTGATCTATCCGCAACCTAGAACAAGTATATTCAACTATCCTTGGATCAAGGGAGACTATTTTGAGCCTACTTATTTAGCAACCGTAAAACATACTTCTCCGGGGAAATATCACTATTTCTTATTGGCTTGTAAAGATCCTGTCATTAATCGAAGTGTATTTAATCAGCATGGTGTAAAAAGAAGTGGGGAAATTGTTACAAGCGATAATCCATTAGAGATATTAATGAGTGATAGTGATGCAGATCAGCGAGGTGCGGTAAGAACATTCGGAAATTGGTTGCTGAAAAGAGTTGATATTATTACGGAAGATAAAACTGTTGCAAAAAAATAATTTATGCCCTTTTTAAAAAATAGCTGCTTTGTCTTTTTATTTACAATAGCAATAAAAGTTGTTGCACAAATGCCTGAATTGGTTTTGCAGCAGGGGCATTTGTCGGCCATTAATTCGATATCATTCAGTAAAGACGGGAGATATATTCTAAGTACCAGTTCCGATCAATCTGCCAAAATATGGGATCCTTTCAATGGAAAGATCATTACTCAGTTGAAAGGTAGCGATGCTCCGTTATCGAATATTTCCTTTTTTGCTCCCGAAGATAAATTTGTAATGACATCAAGCAATGATTCTTCAGCCAATGAAGAAGGGGGAATCAGAACATTTTTTTTCTGGGACCCACATACAGGTAAACTGCTTTATACAAAAAAAAATTGGGATATACGAATTTCTCCAAGCGGTAAATTTCTGGCCTTCTTTAATCAAGATGACCAACGGATTGACATCTGCTTTTCTGAAAATGGCAAACGGTATAATTTAATTAAAGGAAAATCAAATATGGGTGTGGCGCCTACTTATGTTGAGTTTATTTCAGATAGTGTTTTAATGATCGGGGACTACAATAATGTAAATAATGATGATGGTAAACGATATCTGTTAATTAGTTCAATTAATATTAAGACCAACTCAATAATTTATAGTTTTAAAATTCCCGATTTAAATGAAAGCATCGTGCACTTATCAAAAAGTAAAATCAGTCATTCTGGTAAATATTTTCTTTGTAAATCAGGAGGAGAATATAACTCAGTAGAATCATGGGACTTAGCACAAAAAAAGCTATTATGGAAAAAAAATATGGAGTTACTACAGGTAGATTTCAGCCCTGATGATTCCAAATTGATTTTAAATTATCTGCCATCCTACAAGCCTAAAAAGAGTAATGATATCATGACAGTCTTAAACCTTCTGAAAGAGGCTAAAATTGATCAAAGGGAAAAAATAGGGGAGATTACAGATGAAGATATGCATGACCCTGAGATGATACGTTACGCCCAATCATTGGCAGAGGGGAATTTAATGGAAATATCAGTATCGGA
>CAIMKO010000200.1 GCA_903841915.1 uncultured Chitinophagaceae bacterium
ATTTTTCTTATTCTTGCATTACCAGCGTCAGAAAGGTACAATATACCACTGCTATCAAAACATATACTTTCCGGAGCATTTAAATGTGCATGATTTGCAAGCCCGCCATCACCACTAAAACCTATAGTATCCAAACCAGCATAAGTAGAAATTATCCCAACTGAATTTATTTTTCGAATTCTATTTTCAAGGTCATTAAAAAAGATATTGCCATTTTTATCATTATATACAGTAGTTGATCCGTGTATTTGTGCTGAAGTTGCTGGAATTCCATCGCCATTATAACCTGCGATACCCGTACCTGCTATCGTTGTAATTATCCCGTTAGTATCTATTTTGCGAATGCGTTTATTATAGGTATCGGGAAAATATACATTTCCATGATTGTCTGAAGTAGCTCTGCAAAAAGTACTTGAAATATTTATTTCTGCATTGGTTGCAGGTCCATTATCACCAGAGAATCCTGTTGTATCAGAACCACAAATAGTGGTTAATATTCCACTTGGATTTATTTTACGTATTTTATGATATGAATAGTCTGCTAAATAAATATTGCCATTAACATCAATGGAAATGCCGACAATGCCACCTATTTGGGATGATGACGCAGGAACATTATCACCACTAAACCCTAAAATACCTGTTCCCGCAATTGTAGTTATTATTCCAGTAACAGCACTTATTTTTCTTATTCTAAAAGAACCATCAGGAAAGAATACATTGCCTGAATCATCTACAGCAACATCTATTACAGTAATGTTTGCATCCGTAGCTTGAATATTATCTCCGTTAAATGAACTACTTAATCCAGTTCCTGCAAATGTTGTAATAATTCCCGAAGCATCTAATTTACGAATATTTGAATTCCCATTATCAGCCAAATATATATTCCCGAATCTGTCTGAAATTATTCCTGCTACATTAAATATTTGAGCATCTGTAGCAAGTAAATAATCACCACTATAACCTTGAGTACCATTTCCAGCAATTGTAGTAATAATCTGCCCATCCACCTCAAAACAAGAGATGAACAAACAGACAAGAATTGACAGCAATGTTTTGGTATAAACCATTACTACAAATATAACGATAATTTTTTGAGTGAGGGATGTGTTATAAAAGAGTGGTGTTTTGGGATAGAGTATTATTATTTTAGGTACGTATTTTTGTATTAAATCTACTGTATGAAGGGTGTAAATATTATTACTGATGAAAAGAACAGGAGGAAGGCAGTGATAATTGACATTAAAACAATTGAAGAACATCAAGAGGATGTAGAAGATTTCTTGATGTAATTGTTGCCGAATCCCGAAAGGATGAATCCAAACGTAGTTGGGATGATGTGAAAAAGTCTTTGAAGAAAAAAGGAAAATTATAATGCTCCCTAAATGTTTGCACTCTTTAATTATGTAATATTATTTAAAGCTCCAAAATAACAGCAAGAGCCTGAGTTTTAGCTATAGCTTCTTCCCGTGTGTTACCATAAGCCATTACACCCGGCAGACTAACTATTTCTGCAATCCAGCGACCATCAGTTTCTAATTCTACCTCTATAATGTAGTGCATCGTCTTAATTTGATGTTTTTCTTTATCGCAAAGTTATAGGTAATTATTTATTTGTAGAAATATAATGAATGAAAATGACTATTATAATACAATTAAATGGAATGCTAAAAATTCATATATGTACGAATTTTAGGTAAACTTTATTACCTATTCTACAACATCTCCTTCAAGGTCATAGTCGAATGCCTTTGTGATTTTTACGTTGACGAATTCGCCGATGGGTAGGTTCTTCTTGGTGTTTACTATTAC
>CAIMKO010000201.1 GCA_903841915.1 uncultured Chitinophagaceae bacterium
TGGTTACAGTTACCAGATCTCTGATGCTGACAGCATTACCCGACATACTCACAATTTTCAGATCCAATACCGCATCCATATTTGATTTATCGGCATCACTTAATTGCAATTTAATGGCTGTTTGATTATATGATGCAGGTTGATATACATTTCCAACATTCATTCCCGATAATGCTGCGTTAACCGTTGCAGTTACTTGGGCAGATGCAATGCCATAACGCATGGCTTTCTCTTTATCCACTGAAATATGGAGCTCAGGTTGGTCGTCTTCAACCATCCAATCGGCATCTACCACATCGGTTGTTTTGCCGAGTAAGGATTTTACCTGTTGCGCAATTTTTATCTGTTCAGTATAATCAGGGCCATATATTTCTGCGACCAAAGTTGATAATACAGGAGGACCCGGTGGCACTTCCACGATCTTAACATTGGCATTGTACTTTTTTGCAATAGCCTGAATAGGGGCACGCATTTCTTTTGCAATGCCGTGACTTTGAATGCTTCTGTCTTTTTTATCTACTAAATTCACTTGTATATCGGCAACATTATCACCCCTTCGCAGATCATAATGGCGAACCAGTCCGTTAAAACTAATTGGCGCCGATGTACCTATATAGGTCTGATAATTCTGAACCATTGCTTGTTTTGAAACATAGTTTGCAATGTCTTTTGCAACGGCCTGTGTTTTTTCTAAAGTTGTTCCTTCCGGCATATCTATAACAACCTGAAACTCATTCTTATTATCAAAAGGCAACATTTTTACTGCAACCGCTTTTGTATAGAACATAGAAAGTGATCCAAGCAGTATCACGACAATACTGATGATGAATGTCCAGCGTTTCCAACGCGATTCTAATAACGGATTGATCGTTGAACGGTATATTTTGTAAATGCCGGTTGTTTCTAAACTATGTGGTTTACTTTCTTCATGATGGATCCCTTTCTTTTCTTTTTCACGCAGAAATATATAACCGAGATAAGGTGTTAAGGTTAATGCAACGATCAGTGACAGCATCATGGCAATGGAAGCACCAATGGGCATCGGGCTCATATAAGGCCCCATCATGCCCGATACGAATGCCATGGGCAAAACAGCTGCAACAACCGTAAATGTTGCCAATATGGTTGGATTGCCCACTTCGTTGATGGCATAGATAGCAGCTTGTAATGGCGGCAATTTTTTCATCTTAAAATGACGGTGCATATTCTCTGCTATGATGATGGAATCATCCACCACAATACCCGTAATAAATACCAAGGCAAACAGTGTAATACGATTCAGTGTATAATGCATCATGTAATAACTGAACAGTGTTAATGCAAATGTTACAGGTACTGATAAGAATACGACCAATCCCCCGCGCCATCCCATGGCCAGCATTACAAATAAGGTAACCACCACAATGGAAATGAATAAATGGAACAATAATTCAGATACTTTGTCTGAAGCTGTTTCTCCATAATTCCTGCTAACAGTTAATTGTACATCATTGGGTAACAATTCCTTTTTAAGATGTTCAACTTTAGCCAGAATTTGTTCGGCCAGTTTCATGGCATCTGCACCTTTCTTTTTTCCTACCGATAATGTAACGGCGGGATAATTGGATCTGAACGAATTTGCTTTTACAGTATCGGCTTTGCCATATCCAAACAATACATATTGGTTAGGGGTTTCGGGTCCGTCTTCTACTTTGGCAATTTGTTTTAAGTAAACGGGTTGTTGCTGATTGATGCCGACAACCAGATTGGCTACATCTTCGGCTGTGTTTAAAAAGTTACCTGTTTCAACTGAGAAAGCTGTGTCCTTCTGCAAAATGTTTCCGCTTTGCATTTGTGAATTGCTTCCCTGGATTTGTTTACTGATAGATAAAAAGTCAATATGATTTCCCGCCATCTTATTTTTATCCAGCAATACTTTCACTTCACGACTTCTTCCACCCAGAATATTGATATCAGATACATCATTGATCTTTTTGATCTCATTGGTCAATTCCTGTCCGATCTGTTTTAATCTGTAATCATCATACTTCTCACTCCACAGTGTTAATCCTAAAACTGGAACATCATCAATCGCTCTTGTTTTAATTAACGGAAGTGTAACACCCTGCGGCATTTTATCCATATTCTTCATCAGCTCACTATATAATTTCACCAGTGAACGTTCCACATCTTCGCCCACATAAAACTGAACGATCAGCATGGCCTGACCTTTCATAGATGTTGAATACACATACTCCACACCTTTTACATTCGAGATCATCTTCTCTAAAGGCGCAGCCACTTTGGTTTCTACATCTTTGGGTTCGGCACCCGGATAGCCGATGAAAACATCGGCCATCGGTACCTGTATCTGCGGTTCTTCTTCGCGGGGGATTAAATAAGTGCTGTATGCACCGATCATTAGAAATGCGATCATTAACAGTATCGTTAATTTCGATTGCAAAAATGACTTGGCAATATTTCCTGAAAAACCGTTCTTCATTGTATTATTTTAATTCATTAATTATTTTCGAATAGGGGTAATGATGCAGTTATTTTATTTTTATCACAGCACCATTGTATAACTTCCCTTCTGCACTTACAATAAACTGTTCATTCTTTTCCAATCCGCTTAACACTTCCACTTTGTCGCCGGCATTTTTACCCAATCTCACCCAACGTAATAATGCTGTATTGTTACTGCCAACAGTATATAAACCTGTTAACTGATCTTTATGGAGAATGCTTGAAACAGGTACCATTACTTCATCAGAACTAGTTGTAATAGCAGCAGATCTTTTAACAGGAATCGAAACATTGGCATACATGCCAGCGTATAATCCGTTTTTCTCATTATCGGGAAGACTTATTTTAATGATGTATTGACCACCTGTAAATTGTGATGACTGATTGATTTGAGAAACAGTTCCTTTAAAAGTTTTGTCAATCGCTTTGATGCTGATCAGTACTTCAGCTCCCTGATGAATTTGATTGATACTGTTTTCCGGAACGGATGCGCTTACCTGGTAGCTGCCGCTTTGTTCTATTGTTAATATGGGCATTCCCGGATTGGCCATACTTCCTGCATCTGCTAATTTTTGCGTAACAATTCCTGCGAATGGCGCGGTTAAATTGCTGTAGCCAAGCATGGCATCCACTTCATTCCGGCTTTGTTTTGCTGCTTCTACTCTTGATTTTGCAGCATTATATTGCAAGCTGATATTGTCTAACTCTTTTGCTGAAGCACTTTGTTGTTTGTATAAATTCGTATATCGTTCATAATCTTTTGCTGCATTTTTGAGTGCTGCTTCTGCTTCATTGAGCATAGCATCAGCCTGTGCTCTTTTTGCCAGGATATCATCATTGCTGATGCTTACCAGCAACTGACCTTTACTAACATGATCGCCCACTTTTACATTCAGTTTTGTGATATATCCCATCAGCCTTGTACTTATATTGACAGATCGTGCTGCTTCAATTTGTCCGCTTATATTCAATCCCTGCTGTTCATCAGAAGAAGCTGTTGCAACGCTTACAAGGATGGCTGCATCTGTATTGGCACTCGTCGTTTCCTTTTTATCTTTGGAAGAACAGGCAGTTGTTGCGATCATTCCAAAACCGATAAACAACTGCGCTATCTTTTTTACATTAATGTTCATGCTCATGTTTTAAACTGTTTATTTAGTAGTTGATGAAGTGAGTAATTCCAAATATGCTTTGCTGACATTGCTGTTGAATACAGCTTGAGCCAATGCGAATTTTTGTTGCGAGACCTGTGTGGCTGCCATCAGTACATCGGTAGTATTTACAAGTCCCTGCTGATAGCGGTTCTGCAAAATGCGTAATGCTTCTGATGCTTGTTCAACAGCAGACTTTTGTTGTAGTATTTCTGATTGTGCATCCTTTAGATCACGATAAGCTTTATTCAGTTCCAATTGACCCTGATCTTTTTGTTGCGCCAATTGTTCAGTTAGTTTATTTCGCTCTAAGGTTTGTGTTACGATCGTATTTTTTGTTTTATTGCCTTTGAAAATATCCCAGGAAACCTGGACTCCGGCGAGATAAGAATTGGCAGCAAACCCCAGCGTACGACTATCGTTGAGCTGATAGTTCCCGAACGCATTCAGTTTGGGGAGATAACTCATTTTATTGGCTTTGATCATCAGATCAGATGCCTCGATTGCTTTTTGCATAGCCATAAAATCAGATCTTGTGGCAGCAATTTTTGTTGCGGTATCAGGTATTTGTTTTTCAGTTTGTACAGTTTCCGTTACTCGGTAAATGACGCCGGTTGGTTGTCCCATTAATAAGCTTAGATAATCAGATGCATTTCGGATATTGCTTTTTGCTTTTGCCAGATTTGTTTCAACTGTGGTTACTTGTACCTGTGCATTTAATACATCCGATCTCTGGATCAATCCCTGTTGAAAATGATTATCTGCAAATGTATAAACTGATCTTGTTGTTTGTAAAGCATCTTCCAGAACTCTTACTGCAGCATATGTCAATTGCAGTTGCAGGTATGCTTTTTGAACTTCAAATATTAGATACTCTTTGGTGCGTTGTGTTTTATACTGATATAACTCTGTTTGCTTTGCTGCTCCTTTGCGCATATACAGCATATCCATATTGATCAGCGGTTGCTGTACTTCCAGTTTTGTTGTAAAATCGGGTGTGCCGGAAGGGTGATTTAAAAGATCGGGATTAAAATCATTTTGTGTAATTGATTGCTGTTGCAGTTTAAAGCCAAAAGCGTTCAATGGATTATTCGTACTCATGGCAGTGTAAGAAAATCCAACCTGAGGCAGATAAACTGCTTCTGTTTGTTTGTAATTGGATGCTGCAATGTTCTCATCCAGCTTAGCTAGTTGAATCGACTTGTTATTGTTGATTGCTGATGCAATAGCCTCGCTCAAACTTAAATTTCTCAAACTGTCTTGTCCTGAAACGCTTTCTGAAAAAGCATTTGAGAGTATCACAGTTGTGACAATTAGGGATGCAAAATATTTTTTTCTGCTCATTAACTTTCAATTTGCAGCGAAACTATGTTTCGGCAAATGCATGAAACGTAACAAAAGTCACGTTGTTTTATTTATTCACTATCCGCTTTTCTTATCAAGAAAAGATTTGGACTGAAATTTTTAAATAGTACTTCACTTCGAATAAATAGTATCAGTAGAATGAATAATAGGTAACTGTCGCTTTAAAATCTTCATGAATGTGGGAAAGATTTGTGTACATGATAATAATCAAAACACCTGGTAACTAATGTCTAGAGTTCCCTCTAAAAGATCATGAGATTTTACTTAAAAAGATTGGACTTATAATATGGAATTCCTGTTCGGCAGCTGTTCGGCCGAGGTTCGGCTGGTGTTCGACTGAGGTTCGACCATCCTTCGTTGGCGTATGAACTGGGTCTTGGGAAAAGGGAATCGGGAATCGTACTGAAGGAGAAATCCGGATCACCTGTTGTTTTCTATTACCTGCTGTAGTTGTTTGGCTGGTAAAACGCCGCTTTGTCTCCATTTAATGCTTCCCTTTTTAAACAGTATCAGGGTAGGGACACTCTGTACCTGGTAAGAAGATGCTACGGCGGGATTCTTATCTACATCAACTTTTAAGATCGTGACTGCATCGCCTATGGCGGCTTTTAATTCTTTTAGAATGGGAGCCATCATTTTACAGGGACCACACCATTCGGCTGAAAAGTCTACCAATACCGATTTGTCTGATTGAATGATCTCTGAAAAACTTGCTGCCATGATGATTAAATTATTTTCAATATTGATTTGAATCGTATACAAAGCTATGCAGTATTATTTTGCAGCTTGTTTTTCTTTTTTAAACATCCCGAATAATATTGCACCCATGACAGCAAAATAAAGGCTGCTGTTTCTCGGGCTCGAAGTGATCATACAAGTACCGCTATTGCAACCAACGAATTTCCAATATAGGAATCCTCCGATAGCACCGGCAATAGCACCCATCAGGTACAATTTATTTTGACTAATGAATTTCTTCATAAGATATCGTTTCTTCTTTTTTGTCTTCTGGTTTTTTATAGCTTGGGGCAGCACAGCCGTTCGCGCCGCAGCATCCAATATTCGCAACTGTCATTCCCAGTAAAAAAAGGCCCGCAATACTCATAGCAGTATCATGAACAGAAACTGCCTGTGCAATAATTATCACGCTTAATACCAAACGCAGCACACGCATAAAATTCCAGTTGCTTAATAATGATTGAAACATAAGTACATTTTAGTTGTAAAGAATTTGTTTCATGTTCGATATGCCGCCTCCGTTAAAAACATCTGTAAAACCCGCTTGCTGTAAAATACCAACAGCCATTGAACTTCTTCCGCCCGATAAACAATACACAACGATGGGCTTTGTTAATTCTTTGATCTCATCTAAACGGAAGCTCAATTCATTCAAAGGGATATTTTTTGCCCCGGGAATATGTTCCATGGCAAATTCCATCGGGCTTCTCACATCTAATACAGAAGTGGTGGATGCGTTTAGTAATTCTTTCATGTTTTGCATAGTTCTTATTTAATGCATGCAAAAATGATGCGTATAATGAAGATTAATAGTGACTCTTGTCACAACAAAATATTGCTTTAACAAAGCCGATATCAATTTAATTGCTTTGTTAATTCTTCGGCAGCCACAATTCCTGATCTTCTCCAATATTCTTTTCCGTTTTTGTAAATAATGAATGTTGGGAAAGCATTGACCTTCAATTCCTGAACAATTGTATTTTGTTCACCACCATCGATCTTTACCAAGGCAAAAGATACTCCACTTGTTCTTGATAGGGAATCAACAACGGGTTCCATCTTTTTACAAGGGGGGCACCAAGAAGCACTGATATCTACCAGCACAATTTTATCTGAAGGAATTAATGATTGGTATTCTTGCATAGAAGTCTGCTTTACATTGATGCTACCTTCTAATGGTTTACGCTCTCTTTTCCAGGCAGCAATGCCCCCATCCAGATTATAAGCAACAAACCCTTTTTCTCTTAACCATGCAGTTGCTTTGCTGCTTCTTGCTCCGCTGAAGCAATAAGCATATACGGGTTTTGATTTATCTAAAGATTGTACTCTGTACATAAACTCATCACTGTTGCTCCAGTCTGCTAACAAGGCATTTTTAATATGACCGGATTGGTACTCTTCCATGGATCTTACGTCTAATAACTGAGATCCTTCTTTCAGTATTGCTTTCTCGAAATCGGCCACTGATTTATTTGTTGTATCGATCATCGTTTCAGCCGAACTTTCTGCTGAGTTGCTATTACAGGCAATTAAGGAGCTTGATAAAATGATCATTATTAAACCTGATAAAATTATTTTCATGTGCTTTTTTATTTCTTTGAATGATAGGGTTAATTATTTTTTTCGACCGATGAAGCGGATCACTTCTGCAATTCCATCGTGCAAATTACCTTCTTTTAACTCAACTTGCAGCGGTTGCAGTAATTCGATATTCATCAATCTGAAATCTTCCTGCAGCATTGCTTCTGTGTACAACATGGATATGTCTTTTGGCCCGCCGGAATGATTTTTTATTTGCGCAGGGGTAAATGCTTCTATTATTAAAATCCCTCGCTGTTTTAACCACCCGATCGCTTTTTGATGAATTGTTTTACGAATGGCTGTCGGAAAATGAGCATAGATAAATGCAACAGCATCAACAGTTTCTTCAGGTACATAAAAATCTAGGGCATCAGAGATTTTATAATCAATAACGGTATTATTTTGATGAGCTAATTCCAATGCCTTCTTTTTTCCGACTTCGCTTTGATCAAATGCTATAACATCCCATCCTTTTGTTGCTGCAAATACTGCATTTCTGCCTTCACCCTCACAAGGGAGGATAATGGTACCCGGATCAAGTTTATTTAATTGTTCAGCAAAAAAAACATTGGGGGTTTTGCCATATATATAATTATCACTGTCGTACCGTTCGTTCCAAATTTCTTTCATGTTTGATAGGTCTATGAGGGTAAAAATAGTGCTGTCATGAAATACATTATGTAACAAGCGTCACATATCTTAGCAGGCAGGGATAGCAATAAAACACTATACGCATTACCAAATTAAGTTTTGAGGTTTTTAAGATAATTTATTTCTGTTTCGGTATGACTACAATCATTTTATCTTTTCTTCAAAGAAATTTTTTTGTATTCACGTGTGATTATTTGGATGATAAAGAAGGCTGACTTTAATTTGCACCAATTTATATGTTGAAACAATTCACAACAATGTTTTTGATGGTTGCATTTGCAGTGCAAACCTTTAATAGGGCTGTGATCGTTTTTAACTACTACAGCAATACGGCAGCATTTGCCAAAAATTGTGAGAACAAAACAAAGCCTATGCTGCATTGTAATGGCCGATGCCAGATGCTGAAAAAGTTAAAGCAGGAAGAGAATAAGGACAAACAAAACCCGGAACGCAGGAATGATAATAAAAATGAGGTTTTGTATTGCAGCAAAAGCCAGTTCAATTGGCAACGGCATCAGACTTGTATAGAAAAAAAATATCCCTCTTTTAATACTTCAATTACCAAAGACATTTCTGTCGATTTCTTTCAGCCTCCGCAAGGCATAATGTCATTAAGTTAAGGATTGTCACTCTGAGGTTCTCGAAGAGTGATGGATGAGAGACTCTTTATAAAAACATGTTTCGAGAGCCTCAACATGACATTGTATTCCTTAACTACTGAAACTTAAATTCACAAGAAATCATCTTTTTTATTTTATTAATTTATTTTATCAATGAAGAAATTATTCATTGCTGCTATATTTTTATTGGCAGCATCCAATGATTATGCGTGCAGCATTTGCGGTTGCGGCGGCGGAAATTTTTATATGGGATTGATCCCGAACTTTAAAAGTAAGTTTATTGGTGTGAGATACAGTTATGCCGAATACCATACCAAGCTGATCAATGACCCCACTCAGTTTAGCCATAATTTTTATAATACTGTTGAGATATGGTCAGGCTTCAATATCGGCAGTCGCTGGCAATTGTTGGCTTTTCTCCCTTATCATTATAATGTTCAGTTTGATGATGATTTGGGCCATGCAAGTAAAAACGGATTGGGCGATATCACTGTTTTGGGCAGTTATAAATTATTTGATACTCGTTATTTAAAGAATCAAACCAACAATGCATCTCAGCAGGTTTGGATCGGTGGCGGAATCAAAATACCTGCTGGGACATTTAATGTTGATGTGAACGACAGTACCACCACTCTTGCCGATATCAATGCCCAGATCGGCACAGGAAGTGTTGATCTGTTTCTGAATACCAGACATGAAATCCAGTTCGATCATTTTGGTATCAATTCATCAGTAAGTTATAAGATCGGATTGCCCAACAGTCAGAATTATAAATACGGCAATAAACTGATGCTGAACAGTATTGCCTTTTATCGTATCACTAAAAAAGGATTGACCATCACGCCCAATGCAGGACTGACTTATGAAAATACGGCTAGCAATAAATTAAATGGTCATAAAATTTATTTGAGCGATGGATTGAATTCGGGAACCTATGCAACCGGTGGTTGCACATTGAATGCTCTGGCGGGAGCAGAAATCTCCATCCAGCAGGTTACAATAGGGGCAAATCTACAATTGCCATTGGCACAGGACTTTGCAGCCGGACAAACCAAATTAAATGTGAAAGGAATGCTGCATATAAGTTTTGCTTTGTAGATTTGAAGGAAGTATCATTTAAAATAAAAGAACAAGTATGACAAAAGTAAAAATTGCAACAACAATATTATTTGCCAGCATTATTTTTATTGCTTGCAGCAGCGGCGAACAAAAAGAAAATGTAGTGGAAAAAAAGGACACGTCTGCTTTGCCTGCATCCAAACCCGATCCGATGAAATTCACCATCGCTATGGTAGATAATGCAAAAGATCCAACCTGCGGAATGCCTGTTGCTGCAGGTATTGAAGATACTTTGCATTATAATAACAAAGCCATTGGCTTTTGTTCCAAAGAATGTAAAGACGACTTTGTGAAAAATGCTGCAAAGGCTTTTGCTGCAGTAGAATGGAAAAAATAAAATAAAATATATGAAAAAACATCTACTATTGGCCGGGTTCATTTTTCTGGCTGCTGCTGCCGGAACAGCACAAACAAAAACGCCCGAGTGGAAAGAACAAACGCAATTTCATGGGGTAATGAGCAGAAGCTTTCACCCTACTGAAGAGGGTAATTTTGCCCCTTTAAAACAGAAAGTCGACAGTCTTGTCATGGTAGCAAAACTTTGGAATGCATCAGTTATTCCTGCCGGTTATAAGCCTAAAGAGACAAAAGAAACCTTAAATAAATTGGTAACAAGATGTACTACCGTACA
>CAIMKO010000202.1 GCA_903841915.1 uncultured Chitinophagaceae bacterium
CGAGGACAACGTACAAAAACAAACAGCCGTACCAGAAAAGGAAAACGTAAGACAGTTGCCGGCAAGAAGAAGGCACCTAAAAAATAAAGAAATAAGCCCTGAGCTCTTAGCAAATTGCTACGAGCTTTTGGTTTTTTATAAAGCTGCCGGATAATTCCGCAAAGCGGAAGAGGAGGAGCTCAGATTTTAAAAGAAAGATTACCTCAAAAAAGTATTATGGCTAAAACAGCAAAAGCACAAAACAGCGCAAAAACCGCTGCCAAAAAAAGAGTAGTAAAAGTTGATGCAGCAGGTGATGCTCGTATCAACGCTACATTCAACAACATTATCGTTGCATTTACAAACAAACAAGGTCAGGTGATCAGTTGGTCTTCTGCAGGTAAAATGGGATTCAGAGGTTCTAAAAAGAACACCCCATATGCTGCACAGATGGCTGCCGCCGATGCTGCGAAAGTAGCTGTGGATGCTGGATTGAAAAGAGTTGATGTTTATGTAAAAGGACCAGGCGCCGGAAGAGAAGGTGCTATCCGTTCAATTGCACAAAACGGGATTGAAGTAACATCCATTAAAGATGTGACTCCTTTACCGCATAATGGTTGCCGTCCTCCAAAAAAGAGAAGAGTATAACCTTGGATATTGACTTGTTCAATTTCCATTATTTATAAAGGGTGTATCCTCGATTTTAGATTTTTAATGAGAATACATCGTCACCAAAAAATCAAAAGAAAAAAACTATGGCACGTTACACAGGTCCAAAGACCAAAATTTGCAGAAAATTCGGAGAGCCCATTTTAGGTAATGGCAAATGGTTAGACAAAAACAGTATGCCTCCGGGTCAACATGGTGCAGCTAAAAAAAGAAAAACTCTTGGTGAGTACGCTGTACAGTTGAAAGAAAAACAAAAAGCTAAATACACTTATGGCGTTTTAGAACGGCAGTTCCGCAAAACATTTGAAGAAGCTTCACGTATCAAAGGTGTTACCGGTGAAAACCTGATTAAGTTATTAGAAGCCCGTTTGGATAATTCAGTTTATCGTTTGGGTTTGGCTGCATCACGTCCTGAAGCCAGACAATTAGTAGCTCATAAGCATATCACTGTGAATGGAGAAACAATGAACGTTCCTTCTTACACTTGCAGACCGGGTGATGTGATCGCCTACAAACCAAAGAGTGAACATAATTCTTCTATCACAAGTAAGTCTCGTGGTAAGAATCCTAAGTTCAGCTGGTTGGATTGGAATGAAACAGAAAAGAAAGGTACATTCATCACTTTCCCTGAAAGAGAAAGTGTTCCTGAAAATATCAAGGAACAATTGATCGTAGAGTTGTACTCTAAATAAGCTGAATAGCATTCTGACAGTTGAAGAGTGCGACGCAACAAAGTATAAAAGCTGCACTGCAGCCGGTTCTCATAAAATAAATTACTTTAAGCCTCATGTGGGTTTAGAGATCAAAAATAAAAACCAAGTTTTAATATGGCCATATTAAACTTTCAGAAACCAGACAAAATCGTTTTACAGAAAGCAACAGATTTTGAAGGACAATTTGAATTCCGTCCGCTTGAACCCGGTTACGGATTAACTATCGGTAATGCTTTAAGAAGAGTATTATTGAACAGTTTGGAAGGATATGCAATAACAGGCATTAAGATTGAAGGAGTTGATCATGAATTTGCTACCATTAAAGGTATCACAGAAGATGTAACAGAGATCATTCTTAATCTGAAACAAGTTCGTTTCAAGAAACATGTTGATCATGATATTGCGAGCGAAAAAGTAGTTTTATCTGTAAAAGGTCGCACAGAATTCAATGCAGGCCAGATCAGTGAAGTATCACAGAGTTTTCAGGTAATGAATCCTGAATTGGTGATCTGCACTTTGGATCCATCTTCTAAACTGGAAATTGAATTAACTATTGCCAAAGGCCGTGGTTATGTTCCAGCAGAAGAAAATAAATTGAAAGATGCTCCATTCGGGTTTATTTCAATTGATTCTATTCATACGCCAATCAAGAATGTAAAATATTCAATTGAGAACTATCGTGTTGAACAAAGAACTGACTATGAAAAGTTGATCCTTGATGTTGCTACCGATGGGACCATTCATCCTGAAGATGCTGTTAAGCAGGCTTCACGTATTTTGATTCAGCACTTGATGATCATTACGGATGAAAACATCACTTTCGATAATAAAGAAGACAAGAAAGAAGATGTTGTTGATGAACAAGTATTGCAATTACGTAAAGTATTGAAAACACCATTGGAAGACCTAGATCTTTCAGTACGTGCATTCAATTGCCTGAAAGCTGCTAAGATCAACAGCTTGAGCGAATTGGTTCAATACGAACAGGAAGACCTAATGAAATTCAGAAACTTCGGACAAAAATCACTTTCAGAAATCGAACAAGTATTGACTGAACGAGGATTGAGTTTCGGAATGGATCTGCAGAAATTAGGATTGGATAATTTAGACAATTAAGCTAAAGGCAATTGCCAAGGCTATTACTCACATCTTGTAATTCCTGACACGGTACAAGATATATAAAACTAGAAGTCATGCGTCACGGAGACAAAATCAACAACCTGGGTCGTAAGAAAGCCCATAGAGAAGCGTTACTGAGCAATTTAGCCAGTCAACTGATCGTTCACAAAAGAATCGTTACAACATTAGCTAAAGCCAAAGCTTTGCGTACTTATGTTGAACCTTTATTGACTAAAACCAAAAAAGGCGAAACCAAAGAACAGATCAGTCATCAGCACAGAGTTATTTTCAGTTACTTACAGGATAAAGAAGCAACTAAAGAATTATTCACTGTTGTTGGACCAAAGATTGCTTCTCGTCCAGGTGGATATACCAGGATCATCAAATTAGGGATACGTCCGGGTGATAATGCTGAAAAAGCAATGATCGAATTAGTTGATTTTAACGAGATCTATGGTAAAACTGCTGCAACACCTGCAGATACTGCTAAGAAAACTCGTCGTGGTCGCGCTAAGAAAGTTGAAACTGCTGAAACTACAGTTGAAGAAGCTACAGTTGTAACTGAAGAAAAAACAGCTGAATAAATTAAATGTTGAAAAGTTTATTATACAAAGGCAAGACTTATGGTCTTGCCTTTTTTACTTTGCACCATAAAACAGAATAATCTATAATGGCCCACACATTACAACCCGCGATTTTATTATTAGCAGACGGACATGTTTTTTACGGACAGGCTTTTGGAAAGATCGGTACTACTACCGGTGAATTATGTTTTAATACTGGCATGACAGGCTATCAGGAAGTATTTACTGACCCAAGCTATACCGGACAAGTGTTGATCATGAATAATGTTCATATCGGTAATTACGGTGTGAAAGATGCAGATGTGGAAAGCGATAGCGTAAAGATCCGTGGATTGATCGCCAGAAATCTGGAAGAACAATTCAGCCGTTTCCAGGCGATTGGTTCATTGAGTGACTATTTGATAGCTAACAATATTGTTGCCATTGAAGATATTGATACCAGAGCTTTGGTAACACATGTGCGTACAAAAGGGGCTATGAATTGCATCATATCTTCTGAGATCACTGATATTGAAAAGCTAAAAGAAGAATTAGCAAAATGCCCGGATATGGATGGATTGGACCTTGCAAGTGGGGTAAGCACAAAGGCTGAATATGAATTGGGGGATAGTAATTCAACATTAAAGGTTGCAGTGCTGGACTTTGGTATCAAGAAAAATATTTTAAACTGTTTGGTGGAAAGGGGTGTACACGTTAGAGTTTATCCTGCAAACACAAGTCTGAGCAGATTGAAAGAATTTAATCCGAACGGTTATTTTATTTCAAATGGCCCCGGAGACCCTGCTGCATTGCCTTTTGCAGTGACAACTATCAAAGGGATATTAGCAGAAAATAAACCCTTATTTGGTATTTGCTTGGGGCATCAATTGCTGGCATTGGCAAATGATATTCCAACATTTAAAATGCACCATGGACACAGGGGTTTGAATCATCCTGTAAAAAATGTCATTAGCGGATTGTGTGAAATTACAACCCAGAACCATGGGTTTGGGGTTGATCCGGATGCAGTCCGTAAAAATCCGAATGTTGAAATAACACATTTGAATTTGAATGATGATAGTATTGAAGGTATTCGAATAAAAAATAAGCCTGCATTCAGTGTGCAATATCATCCTGAAGCAACACCGGGCCCACACGATAGCAGGTATCTTTTCGATAATTTTGTGGCAATGATGAATAACTGATTTAATTACAGCATTGGATTTTTAAATAAAAAGATCCTGAGTTCTTAAGAACTCAGGATCTTTTACGTAAATGAGATATTGGATAAAAAATGAGGGGGTATTCAACGTTATTCAGTTGGTCTGATATACTTCGATCCCCATTTTGTTTGCATATACTGGTAGTACTCATCAATATTATGACTGTTGTACAGAAAGTAGGCAAAATGATAATCAAAGATCCAGTTCAATTCAATAATTACCTTTCTCACGAGGGTTGTATTTTGTTTCATTCCCTAATTTCAAACACAAGGTAAATGAGCTTAAAAATTTATGCTGTAGGTGTGATTACATATAAATTGTAACACTAACAACTACAAATAAACGTTATCGAGCCCGTAAGTAGTGTTTAAAGAGAGAAATGCTACTGCCAAAGTATCTGGATTAAGAGACTTTCACAGAAAGAATGGAAGGCCCCGAGCTATACTGAGAACTGAATGTGAAATAAATGACTCGAGGAAACAGGAAAATTATATCAGGTAAATTCATAAAAATTCGTGTAATTCGTGTTATGAAAATCGCCATCATCAACGGGCCAAATCTAAATTTACTGGGAAAGCGAGAGCCGGATGTCTATGGTAATCAGTTATTTGATGATTACTATACACAATTGCAATCCTTGTTTCCTACTATCACTTTTACTTATTTTCAAAGTAATGTAGAAGGAGATTTGATCAATGAATTACAGCGAACAGGATTTGATTTTGATGGTATTGTTTTGAATCCGGGGGGATATACACACACTTCTGTTGCAATAGGTGATGCCATTGCTGCTATTAAAACCTCGGTTATCGAAGTACATATTTCCAATATCCATGCGAGAGAAGATTTTAGAAAAATATCACATGTTTCTGCAAAATCAGCTGGAAGCATCATTGGGCTTGGCTTAAAGGGTTACGAACTTGCCGTGCGATGGCTATCGGAAAGAAAATAAAATACTACACTACTTGATGTGAACCTATTGTTATGCAAATAAATTACAAGCAGCGTTTATTCTATTTGCTTTTTTTTACAATTGCTTTCAAATTAATTATTGCAGGATTGATCGAATTGGGTAATGATGAAGTGTATTATTATACCTATGCTTTACTTCCTGATTGGAATCACTTTGATCATCCGCCAATGGTAGGAATATTGATTCGATTAACTACCCTTAATTTATATTGGTTGAATGATGTATCGATGCGTTTAGGTGCGATTTTTGGATGTGCAGTTTCTACTTATTTTATTTATCATACCGCTAAAATAATCAGTACAGAAAGAGCCGGCTGGTATACTGCATTGGTCTATAATTTTTCGATTTATACCGGAATTATTGCGGGATTATTTATTTTACCCGACTCTCCGCAAATGCTCTTTTGGACAGCTTCCTTGTTTTTGATGTGTCGTATCATCTTTTTAAACGAAGATAAAAAAATAGGGAGCTGGATCTTATTGGGATTGATGATAGGATTGGCAGCTATGAGTAAAGTTCACGGTTTGTATTTGTGGGTTGGTTTTGGTTTATTCATTCTCATTAAAAAGATAAAATGGTTATTGAACTGGCGATTGTATGCAGGAATTATTATTTCTGCTTTGTGTGTGCTTCCCATTTTATTCTGGAACATTCAAAATAATTTCATCACCTATAAATTTCATTCGGAAAGAGTAACGCAGCATGAGATTCAATTCGATTCTTTCTTTCGCGAAATACTCGGAGAATTTGCATATCAAAACCCCGTGATCTTTATTTTAATTATTGTTGCGATCATTTATTTTATCCGGGAAAGGATTTTGTTTTCTTCACTTAACCGAATTTGGTTATTGTGCATGAGTGTGCCAATGATATGCTTATTCTGGGGAATTTCCCTTTTGAATTCCACATTACCGCATTGGAGCGGACCCGCTTATATTCCTTTGTTTTTTATAGCTGCTCAATATCTTGAAGAAAGATCATTGAGAAATCAGCTGCCCATTTTAATAAAAGTTGCTGGATCTTTCTTGTTGATCATTTTAGTTACAGCAACAGCAATTATTCGTTTATCGTCTATAAACTTTGGCAGCCAAAAAATAGAGAACTATGGTGAATATTGTCCAACATTAGATCTTACAGGATGGAAGGATTTTAGTATTGTATTTGGAGAATTAGTAAAAGCAGATGTTGAAAATCATATGATGAAAGCCAATCCTCCTATCATAATCAATAAATGGTTCCCGGGCGGACATCTTGAATTTTATACTGCAAGAACTGCGGGTTTGGAGATCATCGGTATCGGCGATCTAAGTGATCTGCATAAATTCGCTTGGCTGAATAAAACAAACAAGCAATTGAAATTAGGTGATGATGCTTATTGTATCATTCCTTCAAATATGCCATCAGATCCTGACGAATTATACAAAGATTATTTTACTAAAATTGAACGACCCGTGATTATCGATCAGCTCCGGAATAAAGGTGTTGTAAGAAAATTTTATGTTTATCGCTTACTGAACTGCAAAAAAATACCCGATACCGTTTTGCCTTAATCACCATCTGTCTTTGCTGTACTAATAGCAGGTCCTTTGATTCTTATTTCCTCTTTTTTATTTCCGAATATTTTTTCGAAATCTCTCGAATAGGATAGACCTATACCTGTTCTTTTTTGTTTACCCAGGGCAGAACCATTGACATCTAAACTATTCTTGCTGAAAATTATAGCACGTAATTTTTTGTCTTTTGTAATATAATAAGACACATTCAAATCGGGCAGCCACTGGAAATTTCCACTTTGTGCTGCAGCATTCAGGCCAAAATCGAAATCACCACCAAAGCTTATTGCTACTTTATCATTGAAGAAACTGTAGCTTAATTTTACATTTACACGGCTTCTATCCAGATCATTATTTCCGCTGGCCTGGACTCCCTGATTTTGAGAAAATAAACTACTGCTGCTATATACAGTAGTGCCTACGTCAAAATGCAGGCTTTTATCATGTGTAAGATTGAATAGGAGATTAGATAAGGATTTGTTCAATTGATTTGTGATCATTTGCGAAACTGTATTTACGCCTAATTCTTTGGCATTGATAGTGCCAGCACCATTGCCGGCGCCATTGCTTTGTCCATAGGGGGCAAACATGTTGAAGACAATAAGATAGGTTACCTGCTTCAACATTTCGTTATCATCAGATTCGATTTTATTTGCAAATTCAGCAAATACAGGATCTGATTTCATAGGGCTACCTTGCGGAAAATCCAGTTTAAAATGAATATTAGGTTTGCTAAGTTTGTCGGTAAGAGATGCAATAACATAAACCGGGCCGCGATATACTTTACTGGCGCTATTGATCCCTAGAGACTGCGTATTAATCAAATCAGTGATGCTCACATTATCTGCAGTGTACTGTGCATCGATCTTAATATCTGCATTCATTGGATCGCCGGTCCATTCAATATAATTACCTGATTCAGGCTTTAAGATAAAAGGTTTTCTGATGAATGACTGAAAACTAAAATCATATTTCCCTTTGTCGATATTATACCTGCCTCTGATCGTTAAGGGATCAGTGTTACCGACTCTTATTCTTAATCTGCCGTCACCTGTTGCTTTGATCACATCACCACTTAATGGGTCCAATATTACATTGATCTCAACTTTTTTATTTGCAGTAACATCTAGATCAACCAACAGGTCAAAATTACTTTTGGATTCGGCAGATTCTATTTCTGTTCCGTATTTTTTAAAAGTAATAAAATCATCATCTCCTTCTTTGTTAACAGTATTTTGAATATAAATGTGAGATGAATCGTTCGCTTCTGCAATGATGGTCATTACGCATTTTGATTCGGGCCCTTTAAACCCAAGTTTTGCTTTGCCCACTGCTTTGCCGTAAAACTGCTGATTATCTTTTTGTTTAGTATCGATCAACAACAATTTATTGGTTAATAAGTCAAAATCAAAATCCAGATTCTTAAAACCTTTCTCTAATAATTTGCCTTTTACAATTCCTTTGTTATTGTACATGTCATATATCGAAAATTCACCAAAATCAATTCCGGTTTCCTCAAAACGGATGTCTGCAGAATCAATTTTATAACTCACTTGTGTATAATCTACTTTCAGATTTGCCTTATACAATTTAATGTGTCCAAGTAATTGCGGTGAATTTGGATTACCACTAACAGTTAAATTACCGCAAGCCAGTCCATCCATATTACTGAATACGTTTACCAATAATTTATTCAGATAACTGATATGGGTACTATCGAGTTTCGCGTTGATGTTGAGCGGTGCGTTGCTTGAATCTTTTGTATTATAAAAACCATTTGCTGAAAAATTGTATCCTTTGTTTTCTGATTGAACACTGAAAGGAACTATTCCTGAGGTTAAGTCATAGCCACCTTTAACGGTAACAAGACCAATGGAATCGTCATCTATTCTGAATTGTTCAACTTTGAGCTCTGAGGAAATCTTGAATTTGCCGTAAAAATCATGTAAGTGTATATCTCCGGAAGCCGAACCTTCTAATTTCGGGTCCTTAAAGAACAGAGAAGTGATATCGCCTAACACTACATTTTTTAATTTAACGATCAAGCTGTTTTTGCTATCAGCATTTGCATTTTCCGTTTCAACTGTTATTTCCTGAAAACCTTGTGAAAATTTCACATTTTGAGCCGAAACAAAATCTTTTCTCACTTCTATTTCGCCTTCTTTTTCCAGCAGCCATTTTTTCTCATTTAAAATGAAGGAGGATGGATCGAATTTAACGCGTACTCCGTCTTTTAAAGTGTAGACATCAGCATTTAGGTCTGCTTCATTTAGTGTGTTGCTGGCGCTTGTTTTTAGCGAAACAAATGAATGGTCATTACTTGCTTTAACTACAAAATGGCTGTTGGGAAAAGACAGACTGTCACTTACCTGAATACTGGAAATATCGCCATTCACTACCAGACTATCCAGATTGCCAATACCTTTTATATCAGCTCCGGTTAGGGAATAATTTCCGTATCTGGCATAAGGGACTTTTACAAGAATCGCAAAACTGTCTTTCTTGGTATCTACTATTCCGCTTGCTCTGAGGTCATTAAAGCCTGATATTTTCTTGTCGTATAATTTTAAGAATGGCTCAATGAAATTAGTATTAAGCGATACTGTAAATTTTTGTTTTTTTAGTGATGTAG
>CAIMKO010000203.1 GCA_903841915.1 uncultured Chitinophagaceae bacterium
AAGACCGGGCTCGAACCGGCCACCCCGACCTTGGCAAGGTCGTGCTCTACCAAATGAGCTACTTCCGCTTTTGTCTTATAAGAACTTTAATTGGGAGTGCAAATTTAGCCATCTAAAGTTCACTACAAAATTTTTTTATGCTGAACGCTTATTTATACTTGGGTGTGTATAAAGTATTATCAGGAACTTTTACATCGGGTTTGCCCATATAACGGTGCTCATAAAGGTTATAACAGCCGCCGAAGATAAATGCGATCACGACAAATACCTGTAAATAAAATAAGAATCTTGATGAGTTTACCCAGTTTTTAGTAAAATCTTTTTCGTTTTCTATTACTTCTTGTGACATATTTAGAATTGAGTTCGTTGCAAAAATAAGGGAGCAAATGAAATTATGCGTGCTTCTTTTCAACAATTTCCCGGAAGAATCGCTTATTCCTGATAAAATGTTGCCATACAATGGCCCCTTTAAACACTCCGCCCAGGGAAGACATCGGCTTTTTCTCCTTCACCTGCTGCTTTTTAGCAAATATCCACCATCTAACTACTGCCCAATGCGCTTTTACAATAGCTCTAAAAAAGTCAGTATCTCCTGTCAATAAACCCTTCCAGGCAGAAATAGCATCTAATAAAAACCGAAGTGGTAATTTCCAGCATTTTTCAGAAAAAGGAAGGTTTTTACATAACATCGTCAGGTTATTCCTGAAGTTCAGAAATACTTTCCGTCCACCTCTTGGCAATGTTCCTGCACCCACATGATACACCACACTTTGCGGGCAAACAAATATCTTGTATCCAGCCAACTGCATTCTCCAGCAAAGATCAATTTCTTCCTGATGCGCAAAAAAGCTGGCATCGAAACCATTTAATGCATGAAAGACTTTGCTGCGCACAAACATGGCGGCCCCAGTAGCCCAGAATACTTCTTCTGTAGAATCGTACTGATGCTCTTCTTTTTCAAGCACATCGAAAATTCTGCCCCGGGAAAAAGGATAACCCAAACTGTCGATCCATCCACCACTTGCGCCGGCATATTCAAATAAATGCGGTTGATGATAAGATAATAGTTTAGGCTGACAAGCAGCGATCTTTTCATTTGATCGCATTAGGTCAATAATGGGTTCTATCCAGTTCGCCGTTACTTCCACATCGCTATTCAGTAAAACATAATATCCTGCTTCCACATGCTGCAATGCCCAATTATAACCACCGGCAAAACCATCATTTTGTGTGTTTAAGATTATTTCAACAGATGGAAAGTGAACTCGTACAAATTCAATAGAATCATCGATCGATGCATTATCTGCCAGCACTATTTTTTTGTTGCTATAAGTTGATGCGATCACCGAAGGAAGAAATCTTTCGAGATAATTTCTTCCGTTAAAATTGAGAATAACAATAGCTACTGATGGTTGCATCAAAAGAATCTATTTGTTTGCGAAAATAAGCTTACAAATTATAAGAATTAATTTTGTTTGTTAACAGCAATTTTCGCAACAGTTGCCTTTTGAAATATAAATAGGCCATTTATACGAGGGTTAAAAAGGATATCTGAATAATTGTTCCGCCAGGCATTAACTTTAGCATCA
>CAIMKO010000204.1 GCA_903841915.1 uncultured Chitinophagaceae bacterium
ATCCCAGAAGAACTGAATTTGTATAGTGATACCCATTGATCGTAGGTATCGTTGAAAAACCTCCAAAAGGATCAACACTAAGATTGTTGGAAACCTGTATACCCGTATTGCTATATCCGCTTTCTGTAAATGAAGTAGTTCCTAAAGTTCCGTTAGGGGCAGCTAATAATGAATCGAATGTTTCCGTTGACCTTGTTCCTGTTGCACTAGTGAATGTGCCTGTGAAAGCAGACCAATGGGTTAGATCTCCGGTAGAAAAATTAATATTCAAAGGACAAGGCTGCGTTTGAGAGAATGCGGAAGCAGTTGCGATCAGGCAACAGAACCCTATCCATATTCTCTTCAAATTATCCATTTTTATCTGTAGCCTATGTTTTAGCATTTGCTTGATCTTTTAATCCGAATTGAGTAATTACACTATCGGATAATAAATTCAAGCAAGTAATTATTCAGTAATTCAGGTGCTTCCCACATACTCATATGTCCCACATTTTCGATGATATGAATATAAGAACAAAGAGGCAGATGTATTTGCAGGTTCAGGTCATTTAACGGCGCTGCAACATCTTCTGTTCCAATTACGAATAAAACAGGTAATGGGTTGCCCTTTAATACACCTGTTCTGTCGGGCCTATTCATCATAGCGATATAATATTGTTGGCATGCTACTGTACTGAATTGTTTACTTGCTTCGATCAAAGACTCCAGTTTAGCAGGAAATGCTTCCTTGAACTGCTGAGAAAATAAATTGGGGATCGTATTCTTCAGAAATGAATAAGCTCCATATCGCTCCATCAAATCAATTCCTCTTTGTCTGTTTCGCTTTTTTTCCTCATTGTCTGCAAATGCACTGGAATGGATCAATCCAAAGCGGTTTAATGATCCGGGATATTTTTCTGCAAATGCCAAGGTGATATACCCGCCCATACTATGACCCAGCAGAATGCATTTGTTGATCTTTTCTTCTTCTAATAAAGCTTTGATGCAATCTGCATAATCTTCTATGGAGATAGTTGCAGGTTCCAAGTTGCCGGTTGCCGGTAATTGGTTACCTGAAACCAGTAACGCTGATTTTCCTGTTCCCGGCAGATCAGGGATGATCAGTAAACAATGATCTTTCAGAAAATCTATTTGCTGATCGAATATGTGACTGTCTTCTCCAAATCCATGCAGCAATACAACAGGGGTTCCTTTTCCTTGTGTTCGGTAGCTGATAGAAGTGTTTTTATAGATAAATGTTTTTTGCATAATGAAGTTGTTAATGGAATGATTGTCACCCTGAGCCTGCCTGTCGGCAGATAGGCTCTCGAAGCCTGCCCGACTTTGTCATTCAGGCGGGGGTGAAGTTTTAAAACTGCTTTTTATCAATCATGTTTCGAGAGCCCCGTCCTTACGGACGTTCATCCGGGAGGGCTCAACATGACAGCAAAGGGCGCTCTAAATTTCGTCATTTTTTAAATGATAATTTGTTCTTTCCATATAAGAACAAATTCCATGCTAATAGTAATGCTGCAATCAGTGCTGCAGCTTTAAATAAATAATCACCAAAGCGAACATAAAAAGTTTCTCCTGTTAAAACAGGGATATTGTATTTAATAAAAGCTGCTTTATCCCATGGCTGTGTAGATAATATATTTCCTTTTTCATCGATCACTGCACTGATACCGGTATTGGCACTGCGCGCAACATATCGTCTTGTTTCTATGGCCCTCAATCTTGCATATTGCACGTGCTGCTTATGGCCCGGTGTATTGCCCCACCAGCCATCGTTGGTAATGATGGTTAAAATATTGGCGCCTCTTTTTACATACTCAGTTACATATTCGCCATAAATGCTTTCATAGCAAATGATGGGTGCTGCGATGTAAGGATTAGTACTGACATGAAATGCTTTAGCGGCTGAATCTCTTCCATAACCTCCCGTAGTTCCACCGAAATGCTCAAATAGCGGTGACATGAAATTTAAAAAAGTAGGTAATGATTCAACACCCGGAACCAATTTGCTTTTATTATAAAACTGTAAGGATTTATTTGCTTTGATGACCACTGCCGAATTAAAAGCATCATAATACATTCCTTCCGGTGTTTTTTTTGCAGTCAGTGTTTCTTTACTGGTTCCATATGTTTTGAAATCTTCAATGCCTGTCAGCAATACTATGTTGGGATGACGATTGGCGAGTTCAAATACCGGCTGATATACTGCAGTGTTTTGCGTTTCATTTTGTACAACACCTGCTGCCAAAGCTGTCTCCGGCCATAGAACTAATTGTGTGGATGAATCGATTTCCTTTTCAGTGAGTGTAATTAGTTTTTGTATTTGCTGCGGAATGGAAACTGACTCGAATTTTTGATAGGGATCTATATTGGGTTGAATGATGAGTACATTATTCTTTTCTTTCTGTTGTGCTGCATTTGTATGAAAAATACCGATCATTACCGAAATCACATAAGGCAATGAAATAGTAACAATAAGTATTCCTTGATTGTATAATGATCTTTTTGATCTGTCGAATAATTCAAATACTAAAATATTAATGATCAATATCCATAATGTCCCGCCACTAACGCCTGTATATTCATACCATTGTATCCAATCAGGATGAGATGCAAAAACATTTCCCAGTGTAAGCCATGGCCAGCTAAGTTGCCAATTGAGGTGAATATATTCAAACGTCA
>CAIMKO010000205.1 GCA_903841915.1 uncultured Chitinophagaceae bacterium
ACAGGTATGATAAAATGGGTAATGAATGCCATGCTGTCCATCGAATTATCCCGAAATACTCTATGGATTAATAATAGGAGACTGACTGAGTCAGCCTTTCATTGACAACTCTTAGACACTCTTCTATGTTGAAATCCAAATTTATTTTTTAATCAACGATGGGAATGATTGATTGTATATTCTGAAGACACATAAAAGTTCTTCCGATAGTGTACAATCAATCGGTCACATCGTTAGTATTCATATTTAAACACTATAAAAACAATCTTCTCTTAGCAGATGCTCTAAAAGCAGCACTGCAATTTTTTGTATTAGCCTTTATAAGTGGTATAACGCAAACTTCGGAAAGTAGTCAATTACAGCTACAGGGCGTCTTTTGCGTTTTTATACCTACTTAAGTTTTTATATGTTTATATGAACTTGATTATTCGATTATTCCCAATACATATTCCTTTTGATTCATCAATACATACCTGATTCTGCTCAATAGTTTACGTGCCACTTTAATGATAGCCTTTTGCCCTTTCATATGTACTATCTGTTGCTTATAATACAATAATAAGGCAGGGTCTTTTTTAACGGCTACCCAGGCGCACTCTATTAAAACAGTTTTAATCGTGCTATTGCCTCTTCTGCTTAATCCTCCTGTACTTTCTGTCTCTCCACTACTATGGCAGTTGGGTACAATACCACAATAACTGCATAACTCATCTAATCTTTTAAACCGATTTATATCTCCTATTTCTGTTAATAAGATCATTGCCGTTAATAGCCCTATTGATGGAATAGTTTGTAACAGATCTGCATTTGTATTATAGCGATCTGTTTTGGACAATTCCTTTATTGCTGTATCTATTTTCTTTTTTTGTTCTTCCAAGAAAACCAGTTCAGTGATTTGTGTTTGCATGGTTAATTTTCCACTCAAATTTTGGAAGTCTATCTCACTTAACCATTTGATGAAAGATTTCGACCACCATCTTCCTTCTGAATAGCTTTCGGGTATTTCAATGCCCTGTAATTTTAAAATGGCTTTAATTCTGTTCTTAATCCGTGTAGTGTCTTTGACTAAGTTGCTACGGCTTCGTAATAATTGCCTGTCTAACTCCAAATCAATATCAGGAACATGAATAAAATTAAGTTCCCCATTCTTTAGCCCTTTTGCAATTTTTTTACTGTCCACTTTATCAGTTTTGCGTAACTGCTCTTTGTTATTGGTTGGCACATCTGCAGCATGGACCACATTACAATTTATGCCTTTTGCTGTAAATGCACGTTGTATCCAAAACCCACAAAAACCGGATTCATATGCTAACTGATAATTTGCCTGGGGATAATGCTTCTTTAGATAATCACTTAATCGTTCAATATCCGGTTCCTGGCTGAATGATTTTAATTCAAATTCATCACTGTAAATGTGAACCTTCCAGCTTTTATGATGGACATCCATGCCCACATAAATATTTTGATCCCGGAAATCTTGCATCTTAGTTGATATCGCTTCCATGAGTTTTAGTTTTCCTAAATTTACTAATCGTCATTCGCGGATTTCAAACATAATAACTTCGGAAGTCTTAGGATAGCGGGTAGAAGTTCATCGGTCAAATAGACTTAATTGTTACAGTTGCATTCCTAAAACACTGATGCTTAAAGAGAAAGCTAATCAATTATCTCCTCTTGACCTCTAATTTCTACCTTCTACTCTAGGAAACATTCTTTCGTAATGAAACAATTGTCATTTTATACATGAAACTTTAGTGTTAGGTTGCTGACATTCTGCTGCTATATGTTATATCTCGAAAAATACTTCAGAGAAAATTCTGCCATCATGTTAATGATCGATGCAGAAAACGGCGACATATGCGATGTTAATCTATCTGCACAGCATTTTTATGGTTATGATCATG
>CAIMKO010000206.1 GCA_903841915.1 uncultured Chitinophagaceae bacterium
ACCATTGCTGTTAAAGATCGCACCCGATCTTACAAAAGAACAATTGGATGATATCATTGATCTTTCTTTTGAAATAAAGTTAGACGGATTGGTTGCAACGAACACAACCATCAGTAGAGAAAATTTTATCACTCAAAATGAAGGATTGTTGGCAGAACCTGGTGGATTAAGCGGAAAGCCTCTAACAGCAAGAAGTACAGAAGTGGTCAGCTATTTATCACAACAGACCAAACAACGAATTCCTATTATGGCGAGTGGCGGTATTTTTACCGGAGCAGATGCCAAAGAAAAACTAAATGCAGGGGCGGCATTGGTTCAGGTATGGACAGGCTTTATTTATGAAGGACCAATGATCGTAAAGAATATATGCAAGTCTCTAGTATTATAAAAAGTGCAAGCCAATTACCGATAAAACTAAAATGCCTCACTTTATAGTGAGGCATTTTATTATGTCAAATATTGTTCCTTTAAAAATCTAATCCTAAAGCAAAGTACCAAATAGGGCTACCTCTGAAGAATCCATTCATTGGCCATCCTGCATCTAACTTCAGGAAATATCCTAATAATGTACTTCGAACTCCAAATCCATAACCGGCCGCAAAAGGACCAATACCACCTGAATCAAAATTTACTTGAATCGGATTACTTGCACTTTGCGTTCCGTAATAAACGGTCGGGCGTTGAATACCATTGAATTTTCCGTTCCATGCGGTACCGAGGTCAAAGAATTGCACTACTTGAAAATTCCGTATAAAGGCATTATTGATCGGCTTGTTAAATAATGTGGTGAAAACAGGTAGACGGAATTCACTGTTGAACACAACCGCATTATTCCCATTTGCTGCATTTTGATTATAACCACGCATGTTTATAGCGAGCGACTGGAATGCATAGGTTTGATCAGGGGCAGGTGTTAAATTATTAAACCGTGGCCCTATCCAACCATCCACACCTCCCAGATAATAAATTATTTTTTTGTTACCCCAACTGAAATCAGCTGCACCGCGTCCTGCCCAAATAAAGTTGCGATAGATTTTTACATAATGTCGGTAATCATATCCCAAATTATAGGTGGTATTGCCCATTCCTGTTGTAGGCATATTGATGTCCTGATATATTTTAAAACGCGTACCAACCCAAATATTTTGTGCGGGGTTTAAAGTATTGTCATGAACATATTCCAATCTGCCAACGGTATACGTTGAATTGCTGTCAGGATAAGAAAGGCCATAAGGATCTGGTACGCCATTGCCATTGTTGAAAGCTCTTACAGTGCCTCTGTCGTTTCTTGCACCTATTGTTAACCGAAGACTTTGGACTTCATTAAACGGATAACTTAAATTGATCTGATATAAGTTGGTAACCAGAGAAGAATTATACATACTTGCGGGACCCGTAGTAAAAAATCCACTGTAATCTGTGATATTACTTCTGTAATAAGTCATTCCCCAATCTAAACGGCGACGAAGATTTTGAAAGCTAAAGAATACATCCTTGTCTTTTAAATTCGTACCAAAGCGATAGCCGCCAATGAATTTAATATCTTCAAAAAGATCACTTGTTCCCACCCGGAAACTCCAATTGATATCACTTCCGTTGTTTAGTTGAATTGGGCCTTGTCCGCCTGCATAGGGTTGATAGCGATTGATCAAAACATTATTAGTAATGCCGCTTAAAATATAATCAGCACTGAATTTCAAACGATAATTATACAATTTTGACTGGCTAAGGATCGTTTTTTTGGTTTCTTGTACAATAGCCGCATCATGTAAACTTTTTAAAGAAGTATCCGGTTTTTCATCTGCAAACTCTGATTGAAAAAGGATCTTCTTTTTATTCGTTACGGTATCTACATTATTTGCCTTTGTATACACGGTTGCTTTTCCTGCAACTAATTTTTTATCATTGATGATCTTCTGCATATACTCTGTAGGCTTGGGATTTACATTGCGTTTTTTCAATGCATCCTCATTCACTTTCAGTTTATACAGAAATTTATAGTCGCCTTCTCTTCTTGTTTCACTTACCTGACCGTTATTGCCTGCGATCCTCGTTTCAAGCAATGAACTTTGATAGTTAGTTATAGGAAATGTATAAGTTGAATCTTTGTACACCTGAAAATAACTGATACTGTCAGGCTGCTGTTTCTGCCAGGCCATTAATGTTGAATCCATTTCTTTAGGAACAGGATTGCGTAATAATTCATCTCCTATATAATACAAAGTGTCTACGCCATTTCGCTGGGTCGAGAAGAAACCTGCCCATCTGTTCCCAACACCATTCTCATCTGAGACATAAGTGAAATGACTTGTATTATACTGCATGGGATAAGTTGCATTCCCATATTTTAGATTGGTCAGTTGAGCGATCTGTTTCACCTTGCTTTTGTTCAGGATATCAACCAGATAAATATTGAAACGATATTTACTTG
>CAIMKO010000207.1 GCA_903841915.1 uncultured Chitinophagaceae bacterium
ACGTGACAATCAGCTTTATTCACAAACGACGAGCGTAAATCATTTAAAAATTGAAGAGAGTCGTTTAGTGGATAAAGCGGTAAACAAAAAGTGTTACCGAATTACTAAACACTTACAAGCCTGAGCTTGTCGAAGGCGGTTTCGCATCAAAAGTCTAAATAAATTCATTGGTTAATGATGAACCGTCTCTAAAGCTTTGGGATCGTGCTTGTGTTTGAACATGATGGCAAATAGAACGGCAATAACCAATGCATAACAGGAAAATGAAAGCCAGATAGAATGCCAATCTCTGTTGCCGGCATGCGTAAAGAACTTATCGATCACAATTCCGCTTACCAATCCCCCAAAGAAGGCGCCAAAGCCGTTTGTCATCATCATAAACAGTCCCTGCGCACTGGAGCGGATGGATGCATCCGTGGTTGTTTCAACAAACAATGAACCTGAAATATTGAAGAAATCAAATGCCATTCCATAAACGATACAGGAAAGAATGATCATCCATAAACCTTCTTCCGGATTTCCGTAAGCAAATAGTCCGAAACGTAAAACCCATGCCAACATGGAAATAAGCATTACATTTTTAATACCGAATCTTCTTAAGAAGAAAGGGATGGCTAAAATAAACAGGGTTTCACTGATTTGAGAGATCGACATGATAATGGTAGAATACTTTATCATGAATGAGCTTGTATACAAAGGGTTTTTAGCAAATTCTGACAAGAATACATCACCATACATATTTGTTAACTGCAATGCCCCTCCTAAAAACATGGAAAAAATAAAGAACAATGCCATTTTATACGTACCGAATAATTTAAAGGCTTTTAATCCGAATTTCTCTGCAAAACTTGCATCATCTGCAATTAAGTTCTGTGGTGGACATTTTGGTAATGTAAATGAATAGATCCCTAAAATGATGGCAGAACATGCAGATATATAAAACATGTTGGCAGATGATTTATTGCCGGAAAGATTGGTAGCCCACATGGCCGCAATAAAACCGATCGTTCCCCAAACTCGGATGGGCGGAAAGACTTTTACAACATCATACTCATTGTTTTTCAGAATAGTATATGCCACTGAATTTGACAGCGCAATAGTGGGCATATAACAGAGCATTGCTGCAAAAATGATCCAGTAAAAAGTTACCGAATTATTTACCTGAGGAAGAAATAATAAAGCGATGCCTCCCAAAATATGCAATACACCATATAGCTTTTCTGCATTGATGAATTTATCTGCAATGATCCCTGTTAGTGCCGGCATGAAGATAGAAGAGATGCCAAGCGTAGAAAAGATAGCTCCAAATTCAGCACCACTCCATTGTTTTGTTCCAAACCAATAATTGCCAATGGTAATTAGCCATGCACCCCAAACAAAGAACTGAAGAAAGCTCATGACGGTCAGGCGGAACTTAATACTCATATGCGTTTATTTATGGTGTTGCTATGAAGATAAAGATTTTTATTGCTGCATCATCAATTCACTTCCAGTTCGGGAATATAGGTCACCAGTTTTGCTCCCCATGCTTTGGTAAAGCTTAGTTTCTCAATGATCTCTGTTTTAAAATTCCAGGGAAGGATCACAATAATATCGGGTTTATTATCATTGAAATAATCGCGTGATACAACAGGAATATGGCTTTGCGGCAGATACTTGCCCTGCTTGATGGGCGTATCATCTACAATACATTCAATGGTATCTGATTTCAATCCGCAATAATTTAAGAAAGTATTTCCTTTAGCTGCAGCACCAAAACCAATGATACTTTTTCCCTTCTGTTTTTCGCCGATGATGTATAGCAAGAATTTGTTTTTGATGTCGATTGCTTTTTCCTGAAAGCCCTTATAAAAATCGATCTTGTTTACACCTAGTTTCAGTTCTTCATTCAATAAGGTATCTACTGCGGTTTCTACAGCAATGTTTTCATTTTCTTTATGCTTGATGAATACACGCAGGGAACCTCCATGTGTTTCCAATTGTTCCACATCAAATATTTCAAAGCCATGAAAACGGAATAGTTTACAAATGAAATAGAACGAGAAATAAGAAAAGTGTTCGTGATAGATCGTATCGAATTCTTTCTTCTCGATCAGTTTGATCAAATGCGGGAATTCGAAAGTCATTACACCGCTGGGTTTCAACAGGATCTTTAATCCGCGAACAAAATCATTCAGCCCGGGAACATGTGCCAATACATTATTGCCGAGTATCAGATCGCTTTGTTTGCCTTCG